>NZ_SLUN01000024.1 GCF_004340685.1 Hydrogenispora ethanolica
TAAAAAAACGAATCGGGACCGTTATCCCATGAATCAGAAAAAAAGTTTGTAATTTTTCCCAGCGTAGCTTGACGACATTGACCCTCGCCCTTCCCCGGAGCAGCCTATAAAAAAAGGTGTTTCAAGGGGAAGGGTAACCTTAGGCTTCGAATTCTAAGAGCTGGGAGCCTTCAGCGCCTTATGACTTTTTTCAAGCAGAAACCGATGCTTTCGCATTAAAACATTTAGAGATCAGCGGCCATGGTTACCCTTCCCGTCGAATCGGCTTTCCCTGAACAACTTCTCTAGGGAAGGGCGAGGGTTAGGTCCAAACCCCTATCATGCCTTCGTATTTTCTTGCGAAGCTAACTTGATATATAAGTTGAAATAAATATTTGAGTAAGCTTTTCCATCCGTGAAGCATGGCTGGAAAAGGGAAAATTACGGTATTTATTTCAACTTATGAATCAAGGAAATATGTTGCAATGATTTTGGATGTACAAAAACTTATTGCAACATATATAGTCAGAATATTATATTGTCTGGCGAAGGGAATGTTAGGGTAATTTGAAATTTCCTGAACTGAGAGGCTATCCGCAGCAAAAATCGGACAGCCTTTTTCTTTCAGTACGGCATATCTTGTTACCAGCGCTTTCTTGAGTAACCCATGACAACAGTCATGAGTTTATTAAAATCATATTACAAAATCATGACAATTATCAGCAGCAGGACCCGGAGGAATCCCGGTATAATAAATCTATATAAGTTGGATTAAACTTCTATATCAGAGTAAACATCATGTCCCGTAAGCCTTCCATGATGGATAAATGATTCAACTTATTACCTTCTGGGATAGGATGAAATAAATTCCGCTTTGATTCATTTGTAATCGGCTTTACCGTGCACAGACGTAAAACGCCGTTGCATTTGGAAAGCAAATTCTAATTCGAGAAATTTATTTGATCCTACCCAGAGGCGCGTTGTCCTTCTCTTTTCGTTGCAGAACCAATAAAATCTTCTCGGCAAGGAAGGGGTGATCGGGAAACTTCAGAGTCAATTGGAGTAGGCCTTCAGTTTGTTTATTCCATGTAAAAAATCTGAGGAGGGTGTTGAATGCGGACTAAGAAAATGGTATCCGGGTTATTGCTGCTGAGTCTCATTGCCGTTTTGGTTTGCGGCTTCGCGGTGGCGAACGCAGCCAGTCAAGTAACCTTGACGGTTTGGGATTTTAAGTATAACGACCCGGGAATGCATCCGGTCATGGTTAAGATTGACGAGCTCTTCATGAAAAAATACCCCAACGTCAAAATCAGCCATGTCGGACAACCGAACGACCAATATTACCAATTGTTGCGCGCGGCGGCTCAAGCCAACGACGGTCCTGATGTGGCGATGTTTCATGGCGCCCGGGGCGACACGTACGAATTGGATCAATTCCAAGTAAAACTCGATAAGTATATCAAACCCTGGCGGAAAGAGATTCCCGAAGACAGCTGGAAAGTGGCGTCCACCAACCGCAATTTCAAGAACGGCATTAAACTCATTCCCATGACCTCTCAGGGCTTCGGGTTCTATTACAATAAAGCCTACTTTAAAAAAGCCGGTCTTGATCCCAATAAGCCTCCGAAAGATTGGAACTCCTTCTTGGCGGCCTGTGAAAAGCTAAAAGCCGCCGGTATCGTTCCAATTACCGGTGGGACGAGGGACTATACCGCTAATTTCATGTTTCGTACTTTTGCCGCGAATATTTTCGGTAAGAATGTTTCCGGATTACAGACCGGCAAATTAGGCTTTGAAAAAAATGCCGCTTTCAAAAAAGCAGCTCAAATGATGGTGGAATTAAAGCAAAAAGGGTATTTCGATCCGAATGGGGCGTCAACCCCCTATTTTATGGATGCCATCAACAATTATGCTGCCGGTAAGGGCGCTATCTTCTGCGGTTTGCTCTCGGATGTCGCCAACTGGAAGCAGTTCAGCGATGCCCTTGGTAAGAATAATGTCGGATATTTCCCTTCAATCAACTTTACCGAAGCCAAGTCCAAAGATATGCAATCGTTCCAGCCCGTTGGCATTGGCTTTGGGGTCATGACTTGGTCAAAAAACAAGGATTTAGCTGAGAAATACGCCGAATTTTATGCCCGGGGCGAAGGCGCTCAGACCTTTGTCGCAGGTACCGGCGCTTTATCTCCGAATACCACTTTGGATGCGGAAGCCTTAGGATACCCAGTCTTAAAAGACATCAGCAGTTATCTTAAAAAGAATATTTCTGAGGACTATCAAACCTGGTTTGTGGGTTCTTTTGAAGACGATCTTATCGCCGTTACTCAAAGGTTATTGATAACCGGAGAAATCAATCCTGATAAATTCGTTGAGCAGGTTGAAAAAGTTGCCGCGCAACATAGATAAGCATCATCGCGTCCCTTTTCTTTAAGTCCGTTTTTGGCCGCTTTCATTCCCATCAAGGAATGAAAGCGGCGCCAAACCAACTTTTATTCGCACATACCTTCGGTGAGGAGTTCGATTTCTTTGAAAAAAAACAGCCTTCAGTCCTATGAAGCCCGTGACGCCTATCTGTTAATCGCGCCGTTACTCGTTCTCGTCCTGGTCTTCATTCTCTTCCCGGTAATCTCCAATTTTTATTACTGTTTTACCGACTGGAAGGGTTTCGGGGCGGTCAACTGGATTGGCTTCGATAACTTCAGCTCAATGTTCCAAGATGATAAATTTTGGCAGTCGCTTAATAACACCTTATTTCTGTTTCTGTTCATCCCGTTAGGCGCTTTTGTTCCTTTAACGTTGGCCGCGTTGTTACGGGGCGGGCTGAAAGGATGGAAATTTTTTCGGGCGATCATTTATCTGCCGAATGTCTTGGGTTACGTGATCTTGGGGATGATCTTCAATCTTTGTTTGCGATCGGACGGGCCGTTTAACAGCTTATTGCGGTTGGTCGGCCTGCATTCGCTGGCTCTGGATTGGATGTCCCAGCCTTTCTTGGCATTATTGTCATTAGGTCTTATCTATGGCGTTTGGATGAGAATCGGGTTCGGAACCATTTATTTTTTGGCGGCGATGGGCGGGATTGACGAGCAGCTGTATGAATCGGCCCGGATCGACGGGGCCGGTTGGTGGACCATCTTCTGGCGGATTACGCTGCCTTCGATCCGGTTTAATATCGAATTTTGGATTGTCATGTCGGTTATTGAAAATGTCGCCCGCGCCTTTTCGTTCATCTATGCCTTTAGTAAGGGCGGGCCGGGATACAGCACCTACACTTTGGAATACGGACTTTACGGCGTGGGTTTTATTAATGGGAAAATGGGTTACGCCAGCGCCTGGGCGACAGTCCTCTTCTTCATCTGCGCAATTATTGCCATTATTCAAATTCGACTAATGAGGCGGCCTGAAAATGAATAAAAGCGTAAAATTAATCATATACACCGTACTGGTATTTTTTACGATATCATCGATATATCCGTTGTTTCACGTTTTTATCACTAGTTTTAAGCAGTTGAATGAATATATCAATAACGGTTTCCTGCCATCGACCCATTGGGTATGGGATAACTATAGGGTGGCGATTGACCAAGGCAATTTACTATATTATTTTCGGAATAATTTAATTCTGATCCCAACGGCGTTGCTTTTTTATCTGTTCGTCTGCATTACGGCGGGATTTGCCTTCGGCCGGCTGCGTTTTCCGTTTCGGTTGTCCCTCTTTTTGCTGGTCCTTTTTTTAATGATCTTCCCCCAGATGCTTTTGTCGATGCAACTTTTCCAACTATGTTCCAAATTGCATCTGACGAATAGTTATTTAGGATTAATCCTGGTTTGGACCGCCTATTTTGCACCGTTCGGGACGTACATCATGGCGACATTCTTCTCCTCCTTGCCTTACGAAATCATCGAATCGGCCCGGATTGACGGGGCTGGCACCTGGAAGATCCTAACTCGCATCGCCTTGCCGATAGCCTATCCAATGCTGGGAATCATTATTATTATCGCCTTTCAATCCATGTGGAACGAACTCCCCTTTTCCTTATTATTGCTTCAAAAAATGGAAATGAGAACGGTTACTTTGGGTATTGCGATGATTCAGGGGCAATATGGCATTCCGGCCACGGTTCAGAGTGCGGTCATTATGATTGCCTCAATCATTCCGATGATGGTGTTTGTATTCTTTCAAAAATACATTGCCACCGGTTCGTTTGCCGGAGCCATTAAAGGGTGATTTTTTAGGGATTTAATATTCAAGCCCTGACTGACCTAATCGGCATTCCCAATCCAAAACGGTTACGGTTCTATGCGCGTATTAAACAGCACCGGGGGAGAAATCGACATCCATGGAATCGCGATATCAAAGACTGCCATACGGTTCGATCCGTTTGCGCGAAAGTATATGGAAGCAGAGATCGGCACTAAACCGGCAGTACATGCTCAGCCTTTCCAGTAAGAATCTGCTGCAAAACCATTATCTTACGGCGGGACTTTGGGGACCGGATCATTACCCCTCGGACTGTCATTGGGGATGGGAATCTCCAACCTGCGAAATCAGAGGACATTTCCTGGGACATTGGCTTTCAGCCGCCGCCAATTATTATGCAATGACCCATGATGACGAGTTAAAAGGGAAAGCGGATTGGATCGTGGGCGAGATCGCCAGATGCCAAAGGGAGAACGGCGGCGAATGGGCGGGCTCGATTCCTGAAAAATATCTGGATTGGCTGATTCAAGGGAAGAAAGTCTGGGCTCCACAGTACGTTCTGCACAAAACATTGATGGGACTGCTCGCCGCTTATACCCTGACCGGAAATGAACAGGCGCTGGAGGTGGTTATCCAATGGAGCCGCTGGTTTCAGCGCTGGGTGGAACAGTTTCGCCGCGAGCAATGGGACGATATCCTTGACAATGAAACTGGCGGAATGCTTGAAGTTTGGGCCGATTTATACCATATTACCCGAAAGCAGGAATACCTTGATTTAATGGTGCGGTATGACCGGCCCCGGTTGTTCCACCGTTTGATTGCCGGTGAGGATGTGTTGACCAATAAGCACGCCAATACGACGATTCCGGAAATACTGGGTGCGGCCCGGGCCTGGGAGGTCACCGGAGAATCCTACTGGTGGGAAGTAGTTGACGCCTATTGGCGCCTGGCTGTCAGCGAACGGGGTTATTATTGCACCGGCGGGCAAACCTGCGAAGAGTGCTGGACTCCGCCGCGACAATTGGCGGCGCGTCTCAGCAACGACAATCAAGAGCATTGCACCGTATTCAATATGATGCGGCTGGCCGATTTTCTATGGCGCTGGACCGGTGATACCACTTACGCCGAGTATTGGGAACGCAACCTTTATAATGGAATCCTGGCGCAACAAAATCCGAAAACCGGAATGGTCTGTTATTATTTGCCGATGGAAGCCGGATCCGTCAAAAAATGGGGCACTCCGACTCAAAACTTCTGGTGCTGTCATGGAACATTGGTTCAGGCCCATTCGGACCACGGCAGCCATGTCTGGTATGAAGATCGGCAAGACTTGGTTTTAGCCCAATTCATACCGGCGGAAGCCCATTGGCGGCGAAACGATGTGCCGATAAAGCTGGTATTGGATGATCGGGACTCGGCGGGTCATAACTTCCGGAATATTCAAGATTCTCTTCCCTGCGAAAGGGATTACTTTCGATCCGACCGGGAAGTTTGGGATCTAATAATTGTTTGCGACACCCCCGTGGAATTCACCTTAAAAATTAGAATTCCCGGCTGGATAAAGGGTGAAGCACTGATCGAAATCAACGGGGTCAAGGAGCCCACTTCAATAAATCCTTCAAGCATCTGCGCGCTTCATCGCGTCTGGCGCGAGGATCAAATTCACCTCGTATTTCCGAAAGCGCTTGAGTTTTCTTCATTGCCCGACAGGCCGGAGCTGGCGGCTTTTATGAATGGTCCCGTGGTTTTAGCCGGGTTGTGTCCAAATGAAAAAATCCTAAAGGGCGATCGGAACAAACCGGAAACGTTTCTGATTCCAAGCTTTGAATATAAACGGATCCACCGCGGCGACCGGGGACCGCGCTATCGGGCGGTGGGCCAAGGCGAAGCGATTCAATTCATTCCCCTTTACGAAGTGGAAGATGAACAATATACCTTGTATTTTCCCATTGAAAATAATTAAAGCCCCGGAATGATGTGCCAATATTTTGATTTGAGACGGAGAATGAACATGAATACTTACGATATCACCTTTCTCGGACATATGTGCTTTGATGAAATAACGCCTTATCAGGGTGAAACCAAAATCGCGCCAGGCAGCGCGGTGTTATGCGGCGCGATGGTGGCGGCGCAGCTCGGAAAAAAAGTCGCGGTCATCACCAAAATGGCCCAAAAGGATGAAACAATCCTCGCACCCATGCAGGATCAAGGAATTCAAACATTCGTCATTCCGGCTCACGAGACCACTTTTTCCGTGGTCATCCATCCAACGGCCAATGTCGACGAACGGCGCCTGATCTTGAAACAAAGCGCCGGGTTATTTCGGCTGGAAGAAATTCCGTCTTTACAAACCAAGCATCTGCATTTGGCGGGAATTTCCGACCAAGAGTTCGATATGGACTTAATTCTAGGTCTAAAAGCTAAAGGCTATAACCTATCCGCGGACATGCAAAGTTTCGTCCGGCAAGTGGATCCCCATACTCGCGAAATCGCCTTTATGGATGTCCGGCAGAAGCAAGCGATCATCCAACAGCTGAGCAAAGTGAAGTTGGACATCGTCGAGGCCAAAGTTTTGACCGGAACCGATGATCTGGAGCAGGCAGCCCTGGGGATCGAAGCATGGGGTTGCCCGGAAATCGTGATTACCCATGCCGGGGGGGTACTGGCCCGGGCCGGCGGCCGGACGTATTATGAGAAATTTTCCAACCGCAGCGTGGCCGGGCGGACCGGCCGGGGCGACACCACCTTTGCCGCCTATCTGTCGTGGCGGATGGAACATGATGTTGCGGAATCGCTCAAATTTGCCGCCGCATTGGTCTCCATCAAGATGGAAACCCCGGGTCCTTTTCAGGGGACGCTTCAAGATGTGATCGAACGCATGATTTTGGAACATTCCGCATAAGCGCCGGGAAGATCGACAGATTACGGATTTTCACAAGGAGGTCATAAACCATGCATTTATTCAAAACATCGGAAAAATATTTCACGGTCGATCCCTGGACAGTAGTTGAAAAAGGGTTTGCTCCGGCCAAACAACGCCTGGCGGAATCGATCTTTTCCGTGGCCAATGAGTTCATGTGCGTCCGGGGGTATTTCGAGGAAGGTTATTCCGGCGATCACCTTCTGGGCAGTTATTTCAGCCAGTTATACGACATGACGGATATTAAGTACCCGCAAGTATTCAAGGGTTTTATTACCGAGGGCGCCACCATGATCAATACGGTGGATTGGTTATACACCCGGATCAGCTTGGATGGCGAAGAACTGGACTTGGGCAAGGTGAAGTTTTCGGATTTCCGGCGGACGCTCGATCTGAAAAACGCCACGCTCAAACGGGAGTTTATTTGGACGACCGCCACCCAAAAAAGGCTCCGGATTACCTTTTTGCGGTTTACCAATATCGTCCATACCGCCATGGGATGTCAACGGATTATTTTGGAACCGCTGAATTTTTGCGGCGAGATCAAAATCTGTTCGGGTTTGGACTTTGATACCCTCTATGAACTGGCCGCCGGTTGGGACCAAACTCAGGGGACCGGTTCCCGCAGTGAGCAGAATCATGACTTGAACTTTTGGACCTGCGAACGGCGACAAAAAACAAAGGATATTTGGGCGATTCAGGCGCGGACCCGGCGTAGCGGAATCAAACTCTTTTCCAGCTTTCGGTTGGTCTCCGATCAAGTAATCACACCCGAAACGGTGGAGCGGGAAAAATTCATCGGAGCCGAGTTTTCCCTTCAACTGACTGAAAATCAAGTCGCGTCATTTGACAAAATCGCGGTGAATCATTGGGAACAGGCAAATGATGTCGAGCAAGTCTGGAGCGCCGGTCTTAATCGGGCTCAAAAATACGGCGAGGCGACTTATGACGCGACCCTCGAGGAACACAGCCGACACTGGGCCGATTTCTGGCGGCGGATGGATGTTGAAATCGAGGGCGATCCCGAGTTGCAGCAAGGGGTACGGTATTCTTTATATGCGCTATACATCAATTACCATGGCGAAAGCGAGCGGCGGAACGTCCTTTGCAAGCTCGGGGGCGAGGTATACAACGGAGTAAATTTCTGGGATACCGAAATCTATTGCCACAGGCTGTACATGTTCTTAAACCCGGAAATCGCGCGAAAGCTTTTGATGTACCGTTATCATTACCTTCCCAAAGCCTTGGAGAACGCGAAACGGGTCGATCTGGAGGGAGCGCGTTATCCGTTCGCCACTTTGACCGGGGTCGAAGAGATGGGAACCTGGCAGCACGTTGAATTGGAAATCCACCAGAACGAAGCGATTTATTATGCGATCTGGCATTACGACAAGGTCTGCGGGGACAAAGAATTCCTTTACAATGAAGGAATTGAGATGTTATTGCAAATGTGCCGCTGCATGGCGAGCTGGGGCGGCTGGAGCCCCAAAAACGGCGATTTCGGCTTCTACGGGGTAATGGGTCCGGATGAGTTCCATATGATGGTCAATCATAATTGTTACACCAACTACCTCGGCAAAAAGATGTTTAACTACACGTTGGAGGTCCTCGAGGAAATGCGACGGGAAGCTCCCGAGCTATATGAGCTGGCGCTAGCCAAAGCGGAGTTGCGTCCGGAAGAGCCGGCCGAATGGCGACGGATGGCGGAGAAAATGAGAATCTTGAAAGATGAAGCGACCGGAATTTATGAACAGCACGACGGGTATTTTGATCTGCCCCATCTGGATGTCAAGAACATTCCCGTATCGCAAATCCCCATCTATAAACACTGGGCGTATATTAAAATATTCCGGTTCAACATGATTAAACAGCCGGACTTCCTGAACTTGCCCTATTTCTTCAGCCGGGATTTTACGATGGCGGAAAAGAAGGCCAATTACGAGTTTTATGAAGCGCGGACCAGCCACGAATCGTCACTGTCGCCTTCGCTGCACGCCATTTTGGCAGCCGAACTCGGGAAACTGGAAGAGTCTTATCATTTCTTGGCCTACGCGGCCCGCCTGGATCTGGATAATTATAACCGCAACACCGAACAGGGCATTCATTCTTCATCGGCCGCCGGGGTCTGGGCCGGGGTGGTCTCGGGCTTCGGAGGGCTACGCACCGACGGCGCCGTTTTGACTTTGAATCCAACGATCCCCGCGTCGTGGAAGTCATACGGATTTAAGATCTTTTATCGTGGAGCCTTGATCGAAGTCAAAGTAAACCACGACGAAGCGATATTCAGGGCTTTGGAAGGTCCCTCAGTCCAGGTCGGAATTTATGACCAATCCTGTCAAATCACCGCTGAACCGCTCAGCGTAAAAGTTAAAAACCATTCAAGCGAAATTTGAATCCATTGTACATTTAGTGGGATCCAAGAAAGGGTCCGAACGGACTCTTTCTTGGATCAACCGAAACCCGCCGTCTACTCCTCCGCTGCGGTTTCAAAGCCACTCGGCGATCTCCCCCAGATCCTCGGCGATGCGGTCGGGTTGAAACGGAGAACCGTCGAGATCCTCTCGTTGCGTCTCGCCGCTGAGCACCAGGATCGCCATGATTCCGGCCTGCCGGCCCATGGCGATGTCGGTGTAGAGCCGGTCGCCCACCATGGCCACGTTCGCCGGCTCGATGTCGAACTTGGCGCATAACGCCTCCACCATTTCCTGATGGGGTTTTCCGATCACCTTGGGCGCGACGGCGGTAGCCGCAGTGATCAAGGCGGTCATCGCGCCGCAGTCGGGAATGGGCCCTTGCGGAGTGGGACAGTTGAAATCGGGATGAGTCGCGATAAACGGGACTCCCTGCCGAATCAGGCCGCAGGCCCGCCGCAGTTTTTCATAGGTAAGGGTCAAATCGAAGCCCAGCACCACCGCGGCGGGCCGGTCATCGGTCAATGTAAAACCCGCCTCCCGGAACTCCTCCTCCAGCGCGGGAGTTCCCAACAGATAGATCCGCCGCGCGAAGGAATATTTATCCAGATAGTACCGGGTCGCTTCCCCGGAGGTGAAGATCTGATCGCTGCGGACCGGAATGCCCATCCGGGTGAGTTTCTCCACGTAGTAGCGGGCGCTTTGAGAGGAGTTGTTGGTCACGAAAATATACTGTTTGCCCTGAGCGGTAATCTTCCTCAGAAACGGCAGCGACCACGGGAACAGTTGGTCCCCAAGATAGACGGTGCCGTCCAGATCTAGCATAAAGGTATTGATCGTTTCGAAGCGTTGCCGCCACTCGGCGGTAGTCGGTTCAAGTTCGGATCGCACTGAAATTCTCCTCGCTATGCTCGAAGTCGGATAAATGTATAACCGCAACATCGGATGGATGCCGCTATAACGATATACCCGCATGTGCCTATCTCTTGAAAAATGAATTCAGGTTGCAACATATTATGGATAGCAAATTAAGCTGTATCCCCGATCAATCCGGCTTTTCCCAGAATACTCCGCAACCGTTCCATCTGCGCATCGTTTAACGGTCCCGCCGGTTTTCCGGCCAAGGGCGAAATCCCCTCGATGAGAAAAGCGACCGCTGCCTTCATGGCGGTTACAAAAGGCTGCGATACGTCATAAAGCTCCATCAGACCATTGATCCGCTCCTGCAACAGCGCCACGGTTTTCAGATCGTTGTCGCGATAGGCCGTATAGATCTGGACAAATAACTGCGGAGCCAAATTGGAGAGGCCGCCGATCAGCCCGTTGCCGCCGGCGATCAGATTGGGGATCAAATATTCGTCGAATCCGGAGAAGACCGCGAAGTCCGGCCGTTCCCCCTTGACCGTCCGGATCAGTTTCCGGGTATGGCTGATGTTGTCGACGGTATCCTTGATGCCCACAATATTCGGAAACTCATGAGCCAGTTTCAGGACGAGCCGGGGACTCAGATCCACCGCCGTCCGGTCCGGGAAATTATAAAGCAGCAAGGGCAGATCGGCCGACCGGGCGATCTCTGCGTAGTAGCGGTAAATGCTCTCCTCATCCAATTTGAAATAATAGGGGGAGATGGCTACCGCGAAATCGGCGCCGGCCCGTTGGGAATATCGGGTCAATTCGACGACTTCGTCGACGACGGTCCCGCCGGTTCCAATCAGCACCGCCACCCGTTTCCGGACCGTCCTGACCGCGAAGTCGATAAACTCCCGCTTCTCCGCCAGGGTCAGATTGAAAAACTCCCCGATGCTCCCCAGAAAGAGGATTCCATCCACGCCGTTCTCAATCAGCCGGTTCACGACTCTTTCATTTCCCGGAAAATCCAGTCTCCCGTGCTGATCAAAAATAGTGATCATCGGTGTAAATATTCCTTGCAACAAAGCAATCCTCCCGTCTTTCCAGTTTTACTACGGATTAACAGATCTCATCGGCCAGTTCCTCCAGGCATCCAAGCTGATCGGCGGTCTCCAAAATGGTGTACCGCATCCGGCTGGCTTGACTGGCCAGGACTCCCTCGCGGGTGCGGGCCTTATCCAGGTCGAGATCCTCGGGACGATAGGGAGCCCCGACTTTCCGGAGCATTTCGGTCAGGTATTCCGGGCTGAGCATGAAGGCTTGAATCGCCGAGCGCCACTCTTCGGCGGTGTTGACGGCCCGTTCGATTCCGGCCAGAACGTCTTGGCGGGCGAAGGAGCGCGGCTCATTCTCCTTGAAAACTTCCCCGGCCAGCGGGCCGTAGACGTCTTTGACCATCGCTTCCCAACGGCCGCGGTTGGATAAGCGATCCGCCGCCCGCTCGAGATCAACCCGGGACAGATCCAGAGTAAACAGCTTCGCGTATAACTTGCTCATGAGCACGGTGCCCACGGCGACCTCGTCCCCGTGGAAGTGCTTGAATTCGCCGCGCATGATAGACTTCATCTCCCAGAACTGGGCCAATAAATGCTCGGAACCCGAGGCCGGCCGGGAGTTGCCCACCCATAACATGGCAATGCCGGCGTCGATCAAGCCGCGCGTCAGGGAGGCGATCGCCGCTTCGTCCCGGGTGATAAACCGGCCGGCCCCCGCGATGCACTCGTCCACCGTCTTTTGCACGAGGTCCACCGCTTGCTGGCAGTAATACTCGCCGTTGATAATCTTTGAGAGCACCCAGTCGGCCCGGCCGATGACCTTGCCGATCAGATCGCCGAATCCGGCGGCGATCATGGCCAGCGGCGCGTTCCGCAGGATGGCCGGGTCCGCGTATACCGCGGTCGGATAGGTGGCGGGCCAAGGCTTTTTAAAACCGTTGATGACCAGCGGAGCGACCACCGAGGTATACCCGTCCATCGACGGCGCCGTCAGCAGCGAGATATAACCCCGCCCGACCTTGGAACTGATGTACCGGGCCAGGTCGTTGAGCGTCCCCGAACCTGCCGCCACCATGAAGTCGGTCGCAGCATCGAACTCGGTCAACACTTTGATCAAGGACTGTTCGTTGGGAATGATCTTCTGATCGGTGTCGAACAGGCACACCCGCACCTCACAGCCGTCTTCCCGCAAGATTCGCTCGGCTTCGCGGCCCGCCAGATCCATCGTGTTCCGGTCGGCGATTAACAAGGCCTTTTTGCCGAACCCCAACCGTTCCCTGCAGCCCGACAGCTGCTGAAGCGCTCCCCGTTCCACGACGATCTCCTTGATGGGGAGCGGATGAATTCGGCCACAGGAACAAACCTTTTCCGGTTGTTCGTTTGAATGATTCAAAGCTTTTCACCTCAATGACGCCCTGGGGGGTTCCCGGGGCTTATTTTGAATAAAAATACTCCTTTTTGCGAAGCAGCCCCTCTCTCTCAAGCAAATTCCAGTCCGGGTCCACCGGCAGGCCCGGCTCGGAGGGCAGATAAAACTTTCCGTCCCTGGCCTCCGGCGCCAGCTTCATCAGCGCCACAAAGCTTTTCATGATGGGAGTCAAATATTCGACCATGGCATCCTCCGAGGCGGTGGCGATGTAAGCGCCCGTGATCTGCGACAGTCCTCCCGAAGAGAAACGCAAGCCATATTCTTTGGCGATATCTCGGATCCGGAACCACTCCCGGATTCCGCCCATGCTGGAGGGAACCGGCTGAAGATGGGAGACTCCCAATTTGGCGTATTCCTCGAACATATACTGGGTCCGCATCGATTCCCCCATCGAAACCGGGATCGGGCAAATCTTAGTCAATTTGCCGAGTTCGCCAAAGTTCCAGGCGTGAACCGGTTCCTCAAACCAAGCGATGTCATACTCAGCCACTCTTTCGGCGAACCGGCAGGCGGTTTGGGCATCCCAGCACTGGTTGGCGTCAATGGCGATCTGTATTTTTTCTCCCACCAACTTGCGAACCATGGCGATCCGCCGGACGTCCCTTTCCACCTCCGTCCCGAAGTTGGTGGCAATCTTCATCTTAATAACCGAATAACCCTCTTGCACAAGACTGGTGATTTCGCTCTCGAGCTCGGCGTCGGTCAGCCCGGTACCCCCGGCGCTGCCGTAGACATGCACCCAATCCCGTTCCGCTCCCCAGAACCGGTGCAGCGGCAACCCGGCCCGTTTGGCCAGGATATCGTTGAGCGCCAGATCGAATTTACCAAAGTCGACAATGGCCTCGCTGGAAAAGCCGCGATTGCGGAGCTTCCAGTAGACCTGATGATACCATTCGTCGTAGGTCTTCTTTGCGCCGGTCATAATCAACGGCAGGATGACTTCCTGAAACTGCGGGGAGCATGGCGCCTGCCCGCACAGGCCATCCTCGTCAAACAGCTGCACCCATCCCTCCATCGGCACGCAATCAAACGGTCCGCCGGTGGAGTCAAAGAAAGGCCTCGGTAAGGCAATCGGCGCGAAAGTGCTGACTACCGCTTTACTAAATCGGAGTTGTTGATTCGACATGTCCACATTGCTTCCCTCCCAATTCGTCACTGAGGATGAAATAAATATCCGCTATATAAAAGCGTTGTGATAAACCCTGTCCGAAGGCCAGGGTGAACACAAAAGCTCAGAAAAGCAAGTGATAAAGTCGTTTTTTAGGCCATTGAAAGGATGATTTCCGAATTTGAGGACTTTATCACATGGCTTAATGGCTTATAAGTTGAATTAAATATATGTTATGCATCATGTCCCGTAAGCCTTCCATGATGGATAAATTAAGGAATTTAATTCAACTATTACCGCTGTAATAGGATGAATTAAATTCCGTTTTTATTCCATTTGCATTCGGCCTTAGGAATGCAAATCTTAGTTCAGAAATTTATTTCATCCTATATAGGGGGTGAGTCGATTTATCCCTTCGTCTACTGAGCCAACTTGATAATCAGGTATTTTTTGCCGTAAAAAAGGCGCAGGAGAAGGACCTTGATCCAGGATGCTTCTCCTGCCGTATTTAAAAACCGGGGATCACTTTTTCATCGCTTTCAAAAACTCTTTTTGATACTGGGTCAGCAGTTTGGCCCAGTTATCCAGGACTTCCTTGGCGGTCTTCTTCTTTAATAGCACCGCTTGCAGATCTGGCTCCTGTACTTTGGAACGAAACTCGGACCATTGCGGGAGCCACTGCGGGTGCACCAGGTTTTTGGTATTGGCGCTTTTTAATACTTCTTTGTACGTCTGCAGGTACGGATCGTTTTTATACCAAGCGTCGTTGTAAACGCCATCGTTCACCGGCACCCGGCCTTCTTTTTCACAAAGATAGGACGCGCCTTCCGCTGATGCGAGATAGGTTACCAATTTCCAAGCCGCGTCTTTGTTCTTCGAGGCTTTAAACACTACCGGCCCGCAGAAAGAGGGCGCCTTGGTGACGCGGATTCCGGACGGTCCCACCAATTGGGGCGCATTCATGAAATTGCCCTCCCCTAAATTCTTTTTATGTTCGGGGAGCGATGAGGAGTTATGATAGACATACATGCTGGTTCCGGTGCCGAACTCGGCGACCATTTCCTTAAAGGAGTTGGTGATGCTGTCCCGGGATGTCCAACCATTCCAATAAATGCTGGCGTACATGTCGAACGCCTTGACGAAGAGGGGCCCGTTAATCTTGCAGTTACCCTTGGAGTCAAACACTTGATTGGTTCCGGCATAACTAAAGATAAAATCCCATAGGTTTTCAAGCGATCCCGCGCCGCCCCGCAGGGAGAAAAAATACTTGCCATCCTTGGGATCGGCATACTTTTCACATAATTTGATGAACTGATCGAAGGTCTTTGGCGGGGTGATCCCGTTTTGGTCGAAAAGTTTTTTATTATACCAAGCGGTATCCACAGTCACAAAGAACGGCAGGACATACAGTTTCTTATTGGGGACCAAGATCTTGGCGCCGTCCAGGACACTCTTGCTGATGCTCCCTTTTTCTTTCCAGGAACCGAACCGCGAGTTCAGCGGCTCCAATGCGTCCTGACTATAAAGGACGGATAGATCGACGTCCCGTATTCCCGCGGCATCCGGCACGCTATTAGTGGCGATGGCCGTGTTGTACTTTTGCATGTAGGATTCGGCGGGAAGTCCCACGAATTCCACTTCAATATTGGGATTCTGCTTCATAAAACGTTTGACCAGTTCCTGATAGATCGGCATCGAAGTCGGGTTTCCATCCCAATGCCAATACACAATCTTCGTCTTCTTGAGTTCTCCGCTGCAGCACGAAACCATCACGCCAAGGATTAAAACACCGATCATCACGACACTGAATAACTTTTTCAACTTCCTTACCACCCTTCATTTGCTCTATTTATCCGTCAAGCCAGCACTATTAGTTAACCTTTCACCGCGCCGGCCGAGAGACCTGTTACCAGATATTTCTGAATATAAGCGAAAAGGATCATCACCGGGATCAAAGCAATGATATTGCCGGCGGTCAGTCCGCCATAATTCACGGTAAACTCCCCTTGCATCATGCTCAGTCCCAAGGGCAGGGTAAACAACTTGGTGTCGCTCATGAACGCCAAAGCGTATACAAAGTCGTTCCACGCCCCGATAAAAGCGAAGGCTCCGGTGGCCACAATTCCCGGCGCTATCGTGGGCACGATCACCCTAAAAATCGCCCCAAGCAGCGAACAGCCGTCGATCTGGGCGGCCTCCTCCATTTGTTTGGGGATATTGGAAAAAAAACCGCTCATCATAATGGTGCAAAATGCAATCTGAATCGTTGTATACGTAAATGTCAAGCAGGAAAGCCGGTTGATTATCCCCAGGTTTTTAAAGATCTCAAACAGCGGGATGATCAGCATCACCCCGGGCAGCATTTGGGTGAAGAGAAAAATTAAGAGGACACCCCCTTTCCCCGCAAATTTGTATCGCGAAAACGCATAACCGCCCAGCAGCGAGATGAGCACCAATAAAACCGTAGTTGAGAACGAAACAATCAAACTATTGGTGAAATAATGGGAAAACCCCACATCCCTCCACATATTTATATAATTATCCAAGGTAAAAGGGATGGGCAGATAACGGATAGGCATTTGCAGAATCGTCTCTTCTCTCTTCAAAGAAGTGCATAGGCTCCAGTAGAACGGAAACAAAAGGTAAATGACGAAAAGGGCCAAAGGTAAATGCAATGTAAAGAACCGTTTCAGCTTACTTTGCCTCAATACAGATCCTCCTTTCCAAACTTGCTGAGGGCGAGATACAGCACTGAGAATACCAATAATAACAGCGCCATTACCACCGATATCGTTGACGCGTACCCCAGATCCAAAGAGTTAACGAAGGTCATTATGACATAAACCGGCAGCGTAAGGGTTGAGAAATTGGGGCCGCCCTTGGTCATGCTATAGATGATATCGACAATATTTAAAGTCCAGACGGTTCTCAGTAGCGTGGTCAAAATCAAGGTGTCCTTCAGCATCGGCAAGGTTACATGAATGAATTTGTGCCAGGCAGAGGCGCCGTCCACATCGCAGGACTCGTAAACCTCTCCCGGGATCGTCTGCAGGCTGGCCAAAATACTGACCGCGAAAAACGGGATTCCCCGCCAGGTGGTGGCGAACACCATTGCCCCCATCGCTTTGCCCATGCTTGAAAACCAGGAAATCCGGGTATCAATCAATCCCGACTTCAAGAGCAGATCATTGAGAACCCCAAAGTTCTCGCTATACATGAAACTCCACATCATTGCCACCAAAATTCCGGCGACGGCCCATGGGGAGAATGCCAGCGCCCGGAACACGCCCCGTCCTTTAAACTGCCGGTTGAGGAGTAAAGCCAGGTACAATCCGAGGACCGATTGAAGAAAAACGTTGGAAACCGTCCAAATGATCGAGTTCCATAATGATGTCCAAAACAGCGGATCCTGAAGCAACAGTTTTTGGTAATTGTCGAGCCCGGCAAAACCCCATCCCGCTTTCTGAGTCAATACATAATTTCTCAAGCTCAACAGGAAGGTATTGACCACGGGATAAAACATGAACACTGTAATAAACAGGAAAGCCGGCAACAATAACAAATATGGCACCATTTGATTTTTGAAAAAGGCGCGGTTCGTCCAGGAATGATCTTTGCTCATCGTGATTCACCTCCTTTTAAGGTTACAATTAGAAAACGCCGATGTAACAATTGGTTTAACATCGATGTAATTATAACCGAACCTGCTTGAGGAAGGAATTTAAATTCTTATGGCCATTGTTTAAAGTTTTACGTCATGAAAAAAAGCACAAAAAAGACGCCAGCTGTTGCGCTGGTCGCCTTTTCAATCCGAAGCATTACGATATATAAAAGAAGTTTAATTTCACCCTGTATAGGTTTCAGCCATTCCGAACGGTTCATTGTTTGGTCTTGAATTCACTGGGGGTGCAGCCGGTGATTTTTTTAAAACAGATGCTGAAATATTGCGGAGAATTGTACCCTACCCGCTCCGCGACTTCGTAAATTCGCAATTGGGAATGGGCAAACAGTTCGGCCGCTTTTTGAATCCGGAGCGTCTCCAGGTAATCGCTGAAATTCACCCGCTGAATCTGCCGAAACAGCATTGAAAAATAGGCCGGGCTCAAATGAACGAATTTGGCGACTTCATCCAGGGTCAATTGGGAGTTGGCGAAGTTTTCGTCGATATAAACCACCGCCCGTTTGATCATTTTCTCCGCATCGCTCATTCTGTTCTGAGCTGAGATGCTCATCACTTCGGCCAACTTGCCCCGTACCCACTTGGCGACCTCGGCGATGTTATCCATCCCGATCACCTGGGGAATGATATCATTTGACAGCGACGCCAGCTTGCTTTGGTCCCCCCCATTTCCGATCCCGGCTTTACATGCCAGTACGACCAGTTCCACGGCGATCATCCGCACATGGGAAAAGTCTAAACCCTTGGTGTTTTTCAGAAGCGAGAACAGTTGCTCGCTTTTTAAGAACACCTCGTCGGCTTGGCCCATTTTCAACCCATTGATGATTGCCAGCTGTTCTTCATCGAAATTGAGATTCATTGCGGGCCGCGAGGTATCGATTTCGCCAAACCGTAAAATGCTGCGGTTTTCAAAGCGCCAACCATAGGCCGCCGCCAGCTTGGCCTCTTCGTAAGAACTGGCTATCCGCTCGACCCCTTGATAAACTCTTCCCAGACTGATGGTGAAAAAGTACTCCTCGACCGTGGCGAGACGGCTCCGTATCAGCTCCGTCCGGTTCTCCATGTATCGCGCGCATGCTTCCGGGGCGGCAAAGTCCCGATAGATCATGACCAGCTCCGCTTCACCGCGCTGAACGAGGATGGCGTGGCCGGCATCCAACAATCCTTGAACGGTCGCGAAAATCTCCCGTTTCCCCAATTCATCGTCGACAATCAGCGAGCTAATCTCCGAGACCTGGCGGGCCGCGACGGGGAGACGGCAGTTTTTAAAGTTCAGGATGGAAACTCCGTAGTAGCTGTCAGCGACCAGTCCCATCGATTTCCCCATCTCCGCCGCTTGCTCCGGGGCGATGTTGCGCTTCAAGAGATCCCCGAGATACTTCTCCTTGATCAAAGGTAGTCCCTCGCCGAGCTTTCGTTGGGCCTCCCGTTCCCGGGCCAGATTCTCCCGGGCGCCACGAACCGCCTCCAGGACTTTCTGATTGTCCAGCGGTTTGGTGATATAATCGTATACATGCAGTTGCACAGCTTTTTTGGCAAACTCGAACTCTTCATGGGCCGTAATCAGAATAACCTTGATCCCGGGGTAGTCCCGCCGGATGATCCCGGAAAGCTCCAAGCCGTCCAAAAACGGCAGATTGATATCGACCAGCACGATATCGGGCGTCCGCTCCTTGATGAATTCCAGTGCCATCTCTCCGTCATAGGCCACTCCCACGACCGCGATCCCATTCTCCTCCCAAGGGATCCCCTGGTGTAGCCCATTGCAGATCACTTCGTCGTCATCGATGATGAGCAATCGTTCCAATCCTATCACCCCGCCGAATTTTTGAGCCACGGGCATTTCACCGTAACGATGGTGAACTCGTTTGCGACGCTGTCGATGCTCAGCCCGTACTGTTCCCCGTAATGCATCGCCACCCTTTGATGGACGTTGAAAACGCCGATACCGCTCTCCTTTGGCAAAATGCTTTTTTGCAGATTCTCCCGGACCTGCGCCAGCCGTTCCGGAGTAAGACCGGCTCCATTGTCATAGACAGTGAAGATCAGATTTCCGCCATCCAGATAGCCCTGAATCGCAATGAGCCCTTTGCGCCGCTTCTTCCTTACTCCATGATAGATAGCGTTTTCAACCAAAGGCTGTAAAATAAATTTTATAGTTTGGCAGTCCAGCGCGGCCTCCTCAACTTCGATCCGATAATCGAAGCGGGTCGAATAACGGATCTTTTGAATGGTCAGATAGCTTTTAAGATGCTCGATCTCCTCGGCCACGGTGGTGATCTCGTCCCCCTTGCTCAAGCTATACCGGTAAAAATGCCCCAAGGCTCGGACCATTTCGCTGGTGTCGTCGCTCTTTTGCTCCGCCAAAAATTTGATGGAATCCAGGGTGTTATACAAAAAATGGGGATCGATCTGCATCTGCAGGGTCTTCAGTTCCATCCGCCGTTTCTGGGCTTGTTCCTGTTCCACCGCTACCAGCAGTGCCTTAATCTTGTCCAACATCGAATTGAACTGCCGGGTCAGTTTCCCGATCTCATCATGGTAGCGGGTATTAAACCGGATATCGAGGTTGCCCGCCTCCACCATCGCCATCAAACCGGCCAACTTATTGAGAGGTTTGGTCAGCCCGTAAGCGATCAAGTAGGCCGCTATGGCGGTGACGATGATAATGATGAGGGTCAGAACGATGATCCCGAATTGGGTCCGGTTCACATCCCGCATCAGGTCGCCCTTACGCAGCACCGCTGCCAGTTTCCAACCGTTCACCCGAATACTGTCGTAAATCACGAAAGAGTCGACTCTCCTCAGGTTATACTCGAACTGGGCCGACTCACCGGAGCGGGGCCTCACTTTGGTGGCAATCAACCTTTCCAGCTCGGACGAAGCATGCGACCCGCTGGATAAGAAGCCGTCATTGCTCACCATCAGCACCGATCCCATCTTGGCCAAATTGGTCTCTTCGAGTAACTTCCGGAAGTAGTCAGCATTCAGGTTAACGATGATCAAGGCCCTGATCCGGCCCAACTTACGGAGAGGAGACGCAATCGTCAACACCTCGGGTCCGGGTTTGCCGAAAAAGGTGGTATCGCGGTGCACATTTCGCCAACAGTAATTCCTGCCGTTCCGGCAATATCGCTCCACTTCCCGGCCAGGCAGTTTTTGGCGCAGAAAAAAATATTTGCCCTCTTCAAACTGAAATCTCATCCCGTTATCGAGGTAGATGATCATCGAATGAATCAATTGATAATTGTCCCCAGCGGCGTAGACTTCATCAAAGATCTGCTTAAAGTAGATGACCGCTTCAGCGCTCTCCAACCTGCTGAGCTTGGAAACATTGAAATTGATCAAATGTTCCAGCTTATCGTCGAATCTGATCTTCACCAACTGTTCAGTGACGAAACTAAGTTTATCGGAAATGTTACGACTAAGCTGATGGACCGTATCCTCGGTCATGTGGTAGACGTTCTCTTTGAGCTGTTTTTCGGTGGAGAGATAAGTGAAGCAACTGACGGTTCCGATCGACAAAATGAAAATCGTCAAATACAAACTGAGGATTTTGAATTTAATCCGCTGATTGTTAAAGGCCCGGGAGAGTCTTTCAAATAAGCGACAAATGTTGAACATTTTTCCTCTTTCAACGCTAAAACGGTATTTGACTCATTCCCATCTTATACTCGAATGCCCGAGGATTCAAGATGCAGTAATTGAGAATATTTTAATTAAAAGCCCTGTGATAAAGTCTTTGAACCGACTCGATCCGAAGCCCAGGGAGATATCCATGAGAGAACTGAGGGCCCGGGAAACTTCTGCCGCAGCCGTCAGCGATGAAAAACAAATCCGCCGCTCATCGTCCGAACCTGGTCGTAAAATGAAGGCGGATTCGAGGGATTTGAAAGTCAGCTTGCCGAAGAGCATCCGCAATCAGCGTACGGCGTTCTTACCCGGAAACCCTTTTGAATTCCCAACCCATACGAATCGCCCCGCGAACAGCAAAGCAGCGGCAATGAGTTTAAAATCCTCTTTTGCCGCACTTCCCCGACTTATCCACAGCCAAAACCATTAACCCCATTCGACGATTCCGTTATCCACAAAAAGGGCACGCCCGGCGACTGAAGATCTCTTTCAGCCAGCCAAAGAGAGCCGTGATTTCCGAAATGAGCTCTTTCCGCTCTCAACCCGGTCACATTCCATAAAATATTACTACCCGAGTATCAAGCTCCCTCCGCAAGAACCTACCACGCTTATGTATTTTCTGGCGGAAGGAACTTGATACTCTGTTTTTAATCTTCTTCCAATATCAGCTGCCGCAGATCGGCTTCGCCGTCTTTGCGGTAATCAATCGTAAACTGATACGTTTTTAAATCGCACTGCAGAATTGCTTCGTATGAACCCTGTTTTCGCGCAATCTCTAAAATATGAGTTTCCGGACAGTTAATCGCAATTTCTCCACCAAACGCCGGATATTCATTACGAAAACGCATCAGGGCGATCAGCTTTCTGACCAAAGGTGTTTTACAACATTGGTCAATCTCGGCCAATGAATAATTATGGCGGTTAATGGAGCGGTGATCGGGATTGGCCAGCAACGCCTCCCTATCGTTTTCACCCGCCAGCATGCCGACATAATAAACCTGGGGTATGCCGGGGGCGAAAAACTGAATTGCCCTCGCCAGAAGATAGGCGTCGCTATTTTCATGAAGCAAGGAATAATAGGTGCCATAAAGCTGATAGGACTTAAAAAAGCGCTTTTTTTCTGGATTCAGCGGCTTATAAGCATAGGAGAGGCGGTCTTCGATTTTTTCGATGACTGCCTGAGCCTGCTGGTTATCCACCCAATCAAAGGCATCATAGACGCCAATGCCGTCATGCGTATCCAAAACGGTAAACTGATTCCGGGGGCAGGTTTGAAGCCATTGAGCCAGTTTTCGCGCATTATGGGTGTAGAGGGTATGGAGCATTAGCAGCGGCAATACAAAATCATAGCTCCAAATCCCCCGCTCAGCAAACTTTAGGGTTGTCAGCCAGAGATCATGGACTTCCGGCAGCACCAGCATGCCTCTTTGAGCCAGCGCGTCGCGCAAATCGGTAATCAGCTGCCATATCTCGGGCTCTACAAAAAAACAATGGGTCCCCTGGCGTTTGGTAATATAACCATAGGCATCCAACCTCACGATCGAAATTCCCTTTTCCGATAGCCATGCTAGATTTTCTTTTAGATATTTCACGGTGACGGCCTGGGTGGTATCGATATCCAATTGCTCCTCGGTGAAGGTACACCATAATTTACGCGTTTCACCGTCCGAAAAAGTTACCGCTTGGCAGGGTTCTCCGTCCTTGCGGCGATAAAGCAATTCCAAGTCCTGCGGCGTTGGCCGCCCTTCGCCCCAAAAGGTATCGTATCGCAAAAACATATCCGCATATGGGGAGGCATCTTTCTTCGCCAAGTAATCCTGAAACTCGGCGCAACGGCGGGACACATGATTGACCATGATGTCACACATTAAATAATAATCTTGCGCCAGCTCCTCTATTTCCCGCCAGGTTCCGAAAGAGGGTTCCACTTCACGGTAGGTAATGGGAGAAAAGCCCCGGTCACCGCTGGACGGAAAAAAAGGGAGGATGTGAATCCCTCCTATCGCTCCTTTGAAATATCGCTGTACAGCAATTTTTAAGTTTGCTAAATCACCACCCATGCTGTCAGGATAGGTGATGAGCATGATCTTGTTGGTAATCGAGCCCAAGTTCGGAACTGCCTCCTTGTTATTTAATCGCACCATCCATTACACCGGCAATGATATGTTTTTGTAAAAACAAATAAATTACAATAACCGGAAGGACGCTCATAATCAACGCCGCCATCGCCAAGCCGAACTCCGCGGTATACTCCCCGAAAAAATAGAAAGTGGAGAGCGGAATGGTACGGGTATTTTCCTTGATCAGCACCAGGGAAGGGAGTAAGAAATCATTCCAGATCCATAGAATGTTAATGATTAAGATGGTTACGGTAATCGATTTGAGATTCGGGAATACCATGCGCCAGAAACATGAAAAATAGGAACAGCCATCAATCATGGCCGCCTCTTCCATTTCCTTGGATATCCCCTTCATAAAGCCATGATACATAAAGGTCGTCATGGGCATGCCAAAGCCAAGGTAGAAAAAGACCATTGCCGTTCTACTGTTCATCATCCCCAGTTTCCCGAAGATCGAGACAAAAGGAATCATCAGGGACTGGAATGGGATAATCATTGCGCATACCAGCATGAAAAAGATAAATTTGTTGATCTTCCAATTCCAGCGCACCAACAGGTAAGCAAACATTGCGCTAAACACGATCAGGACAATTTGTGACAATGCCGTGATATAAAGGGTATTACCCAACACCACATGATACGACATGGTTTTCCAGGCGGTAATAAAATTGTCAAAAGACCACGAGCCAGGAAGAGCCAGCGGACTTTGGATGATTTCCATGCGCGATTTAAAGGCATTGATCAACACCAGCCCAAAAGGAAAGATCATCATGACCAAAAAGAATAAAGCCAAAGACAGTTTTAAAAGAGAGGCTATATTGACCGTCCGTTTTCTGCCGCTCATAGCGAATCCACCTCCTTGTTCTTGAGGATATAGACCTGCAGCATGGCGACGGCCGCGACAATCGCAAACAATAGAAACGCTTTGGCCTGGCCGGGGCCGAGATTCTGGTTTACAAACGCGTCGTTGTAAACGTGCATGGCGATTAGCTGGGTTGAGTTGTAGGGTCCTCCTTTGGTAAGCGAAAGATTGACGTCATATACCATAAAGGCACGGCGCAGCGTCAAAAACAAGGTGATGGTAAATGCCGGCACCATCAGGGGAAGCTTCACTCTCAGCAGCCTCTGCCAAGAAGACGCCCCATCGATTTGGGAAGCCTCTAGCAAACTCTTATCGATTCCCATCAAGCCCGCCACATAGACCAGCATCATATACCCGGCGTTTTGCCATACGCTCACCAGAATTAGAGTCCACAGCGCGGTTTGAGGCACGGTAAGCCAGTTCTTGGCCAGCAAACCGATATCCAGGGTTTGCCCGATAAATACAAATACTCTTGTGAAAATGAACTGCCAGATAAATCCCAAAATCACCCCACCGATCAGGTTCGGCGTAAAATATCCCGTGCGGCACAAGTTTTGCCCTTTGAAACCGCTGGTGACCAGAGAGGCAAGCAAGAAAGCCAGCACATTGGTTAGAATCGTTACAAAGAGAACGTAAACCACAGTCAGTTGCATGGAAGCCCAAAAACCCGGATCTTTGATGGCGGCGGCATAATTGCCGAGGCCAATAAATTGGATGCCGTCCAAAACACCCTTCCAATTGGTCAAGGATAATAAAAGTCCGCTTATAAACGGAATCATTACGACGATAACGAAGGCAAGCAGCGGCAATAAGCCAAACAAGGCAAATATCCCCAACGATTTTTGCTTTGTCTTTTCCTCATACATGATCATAACCTCGATAATTTTCCATTTTCTTCCAAACATCTCATTGAATTTAAACTTTCACATTGTGGCTTATCCCGAATAGGACGATATACCGGATCATTTTTGTGTTGCCGGAATGCTTCCTTATAACAAGAGGTGGATATCAAATCCACCTCTTGAATCGCTTTGAGAGCTTATTTGGAGGACATCTCCAGCCAATCTTTTTTGAAGGAATCGGCCACATCCTTGCGGGTGCCGACACCGTCCATGTAGCGCTGCATGGCGGCGCCAAACTTGACCGTAATCCCCGCCGGGAAATAATCGCTCATCCGTTCCAGCGTTTTCCCTTTTTTCATGTAGGAGACGATTTCTTTGGCTACCGGATTGCTGGGCTGAATGCTGAATCCTTTGTAAACCGGCGTAAAGATCAGCGTATCGATATAATGTTTTTGACCCTTGGCGCTTGTCAGCAGCCAATTGAAAAAGTCAATGGCGGCAGCTTGTTCGCTCTTGCTGGACTGTGCGCCGTCAATTGCGAAGAAGGAATGCGTAAGCGTAATCTGGCTGTTGCCATAGTCAGCTTGGTTATCGCTGATTGGATAGGGCATCATCCCTACCTTGGCATCCGGGTTCATGCCTACAATGTTGGGATATACATAATTCCCAATGACCCAGAAAGCAACCTTGTCTTTGGCCATGGCCAGTTGATCATCTTCATAAGTGTTTCCCAAAGGCGCGCCTTTGTGCATGTTATAGGTCATGAGCAGATCGAAGGTATCCATCCAACCGTTGAACGTGTCGTTGCGCATGAAATCGAACTTGCCTTTGGCGCACTGTAAGAGGATTTTTTGCCGTTCGTCATAATCCTTGCTCATGGCCGCGTATAGAATGGAGGTCATATGGGAACCCAGCAGCCAATCCATATTGGAAAGCTGTACCGGCGCATATTTCGTCTTCGCGATCTTTTGGAGAAGCTCTCGCAAATCCTTGCGGGATTTGATGGAAGCCGGATCAAATTTTTTCCCCGTAGCCGCCTCAATTACCGTTTTGTTATACATTATCCCGATGCCTTCGGCAGTCGTCGGCACGGCATAGATCTTGCCGTTCATGGTGGTCCGTCGCACGGACCAATCATAGGCGGCTTTCCCAAACTTGGTATTGGTTACATCGAGAAACTTGTCTTTAAAAGCCGTAAACTCCGGGCCGCCCACCATGGTAATGGTGGGGGCGTTACCGGAAGCATACAGCGAAGTGAGTTTTTCGTAAATCGTCTGCCCGGAAAGGGGAATGGTCGAAATGGTTACGTTGGGATGCGTCGCGCTATACGCGTCGAAGGTCTTGCGAAACTGGGTTACAATCTCGGGTTTGGTAACCAAAAAGCTGATTTCCACTTTTTTGGGGGCACCATGGGTAACCACGGCCATTGCTAAAATAGCGATGAGCATGATCATGCCGAGAAACTTTTTCATAAAACACCCTCCCTTTGGAATGTTTGATTTTCTTCCAACCGCTCACCTGAGCGCAGCGGCTGGAGCTCAATCAAATTATCGATGTTTACACTGTATCAAATTCCGATTTTCAATAGACATATTTTGTTGCCGAAAATGTTGCAAATATTGCCGTATCGGATGAAAACAAATTCTTAATAAAAATTTGCATCGTAAAACCGAATGCAAATAAAATCCTGGCAGTTTATTCTACTTATCTGTCTCCCCGGCTAATGGGTATTTTCATCCCCTAATTTGCTTATCTTGCCCGAGGAGTTGTTGTTCTTTAAGATTTTACAGTATTCTCGCGGCGGCATTTTATATACGGAACGAAACGCTTTCAAAAAATTCGAATAATCCTCAAAGCCGCAAAGCTTATAGACATCGGAAACAGCGACATTCCGCAATAATAATTCCCGGGCCTTCATTAACCGTTTCTTTCTGCAGTAATCCATCAGCGTCAGCCCAGTATGTTTCTTAAACTTCCGCATGAGATAAAATTTGCTTAGGAAGAACTGTTGCGCTATTTCATCCAGTGACAGCGGTTCGGAATAATGCTGGTCAATATATTCCATAACCTTTTGAACCAAGGTATCGTTCTTGATGCTATTTTCATGGACGACATATTCCCGCGCGCTATAACGGTTCAATAAGATGAGTATTTCGTGTAAATAAGCATTTACTAAAAAAGCGCTGCCTTCCTCGGGGTGGCTATCTTCGCGATGCAGCTTTTGCAAGGAGGCCAACATATCCTGCCACAATCTTTCGGGAAGCCGTATGACATCCTTCTTCCGGGGGGATTCAAAAAGATTGATGAAATCGATCCCCGCCGATTGCAAGCTCGAAACGCAGTCTCTAGTCATCCATATGACATAACGGACATATTTTTCAGTCATATCTTCGATGATGGCCCGATGCAGCTGCTGTTTGTCGATTAAGACGATATCCCCGGTTTGCAGATTGTAAATTTTATTGTTAATGATATAGCTGGCTTTTCCCTGAACATGAAAATAGAGCTCGTAAAAGTCATGGTAATGCAATGGATGGTCAATATTCGGGATATTATTCTTATAATAGATCTCATATTGGGCGGAGTTCATATTATCTTTGGGCACGATTATTTCCATCATAAGCCCCCCTTGATTCGACTGCATTCCACTTCATGCCAAGGAATTCGCCAGTCCGAGCTTGTTTGATCATAACGCTTAACTCGATTTTCGGCAATATTCAACCCGCTTCCATGCCCGGGTAGGGAATCAATTTCCAGAGGCTTCGCCAAGTTCGGCCCGCTCCTTCCGAGTCCGTCGCTCCAAACCATCACTGCAACCTGGACCAACGGCTCATCATTTTCCTCTCAGCTCCTTCGTTTTGATTTTCGCAACTTATGTCAGGCATTGGACCGCGGGAATTGATATAATGGAGAAAGGAGTGAGTTCGATGTCCCTTCAAACGCTGGAATCGATGGTCCAATGGCTCGATAATCATGCCCTGGAAAACCCGACCTTAGAACGCATGTCATCCCATGTGGGCTATTCTCCCTATTACTGCTCAACCAAATTTCGTGAGTACACGGGCGTCACTTATAAACGGTACCTGGCCAAATGCAGGCTGCATGCGGCTGCAAACCTACTGCTCCGGACGGACGATAAGATCATTGAGATTGCTCTTCAATGTGGTTACTCATCAGCGGAATCCTTATCAAGAGCTTTTATGGAAGTCTATCAGTGTACTCCCACTCAATATCGGAAAGCACAGATCGGATGATATGGATCCTTTGTTCTGGGACTGTAGTGAAAGGAGTATCCAATGATGGATAAATTGGGGAGAAATGATGCTTGTTGGTGTGGCAGCGGGCAAAAGTATAAAAAGTGCCACGCCGAGATCGACGAGCGGATGGAAAGTTATATGGCCAAAGGATATCCTACGCCATCCCGCAATTTATTAAAAACCAAACCGCAAATCGATCAGATCAAAGAAAGCGGTAAAATCAATATCACAGTGCTGGACTTCGTTGGCAGTCATATCGCGGCAGGCATTACGACGGCAGAAATCGACCGGCTGGTTTTCAACAAAACCAAAGAGCTCGGCGGCAGACCCGCGACGCTGAACTACAAGGGCTATCCCAAGAGCGTCTGCACATCGATAAACGACCAAGTGTGTCACGGCATCCCATCCGAAAAAACTTTCTTAAAAGACGGCGATATCATCAATGTCGATGTTTCAACCGAATACCACGGCTATTTTTCCGATTCATCCCGGATGTATTGCATTGGAAATGTATCGAGCGAAAAAAAGCGGCTGGTCCAGGTCGCCAAAGAATGCATGGAGCTGGGCATCCAGCAAGTGCGGCCGTGGGGCTTCCTTGGCGACATTGGGCAGGCAATCAATGACCACGCGAAGCAAAATGGCTACTCGGTGGTGCGGGAAATAGGCGGTCACGGTATCGGATTACAATTTCACGAAGACCCTTGGGTAAGCCATGTATCCAAGGCCGGAACGGGCATGCTGCTAGTACCGGGGCTTATATTTACGGTAGAGCCCATGATCAACATGGGAACGGCAAAGATCTTCATTGATAAAAAAGATGACTGGAGCGTTTATACAGCCGACGGCAAACCGTCCGCACAGTGGGAAAACATGGTACTTGTCACAACTGACGGTTGCGAGGTATTGACTTACTGATTTCGCCATTTGGATTGTGAAGAATTGTAAAAGTAGTCGCCAAGCGGCGGTTTTGAGACATGAAAATCAAAGTCGTCGCTTTTTTTCAAAAAATGAGCTTCGGTGGCTGATCAGTGCGCCTTTTTCCGGATTCGTCAAGATTGGGCGGATTCAAGGGATTTAAGGTTGCCGAAAACCTCTTCCAATCCTCAGCATGATGGCTTTTTTGCCCTCCATCCCAATCATTCCAGCGGATGATTATCATTTACCGTCACCGTTCAATGCCCTGCTCACCAATGATAGGATTGATCCGATGCTTTTCTCCAAAACCCCATCGTCTCCTTGAGCAAATTTCAGCGGCCCCGCCGTTGATAACAAAAAAACCACGAGTTAACTCATGGTTTTCATCCTTCTTGTCAGTTCTCATTCGGCTCTTTATTCGGGTGTTCCAGATTCCCGTTCCAAGTACTCAAAATAATCAAAATCGGCATGTTTCCCGGAACCGTTCAAGTCTTGACAGCATAATCCGACAAATGCGCCGGTAAACTTTCCTTCCCGGCAGTACCCATCCGACAGACGGCTGGCATCCAAAACAGGACCGATAGGCGTCCAATGCTCTCCGTCCGGCGCATAAAAAAATCGCATCCGGTGATAATTCACCTCCACTTTCAGATAACAGCGCCGCCAACTTTCAATGCAGACATCTTGCCGGGCGGGATAGTCAAAAACGTTATTGTCGCAACTCCAGATCGTCAAGTATTTTCCGCCCTTTTCCGAATCACGGGAAATAAGGAGGTAATAAAAGTTTTCATGATCGTAAAGGCAGATTAAGCCCGCCATCTGTTTATAATTCTCCGGTTCAAACTCGACGCAGGTGCTCGACGTGTACGAAAAAGCCTGCTGACGCCGGGCAACCAAGGACTGGCGATGCCGCGAGGAGAGCGATTCCCGGCCTTTGAGCCGTAAATATCCCGGTCTTTCCGTCAGGGAGCCGATGTCCTCGGTGAAGGGAATTCGCAAGGTTTGAAAATGAATATTCAATTCGGGCGTATCGAAATCATCCCGTACTGTTTCTGACGGATGGAGAAATTCCGGAAGCCCTGGGGCGGGAACCTGCAACTGCGGCTTTTTACCGCCGCTTTGTAACCGCAACCAATGATCCGGAGTCCAGACCATTTTTTGAATTGCCGTCTCCCTGCCTAAGGGATACCGGCCCATTGAAGGGATGGGGCGTCCGCAAAGATGCACCATATACCATTCTCCTGTTTGGGTCTCTACCAAATCGGCATGCCCCGCTTTTTGAAGCGGCCAGGCCGGATCCTCCCGCGAAGTGAGAACAGGGTTTTCCGGATCGACTTCGTAAGGGCCGGTGATGGAAGTGGAACGGGCCATGGTTACGGCATGCCCGAGCGAGGTGCCGCCTTCCGCAGTAATCAAATAATAGTAGCCGTTTCGTTTGTAAAGATGAGGCCCCTCGGTCGAACCGAGCGCAGTGCCATGAAAAATATTATAAACCGGCCCGATGAGTCTTTGAGATTCAACGGAATATTCCTGAAGCAGGATTCCGCCAAACCGGTTTTTCCCCCGGCGATGATCGGTAACCATGTTGACCAGCCATTTGCGTCCGTCGTCATCATGGAAGAGTGAAGGATCAAAGCCGCTGCTGTTTAAATAAACCGGATCCGACCATTCCCCAGCGATATCCCGGCTGGTCACCAAGTAGTTGTGGGTATCTTTGGCCGGCGTGTATAACGTTTTGACATCGGTATAGATCAAATAAAACAAGCCGCCATCCCAACTGAGACAAGGCGCCCAGACTCCCCCGGAAGCCGGATTGCCGATCATATTCAACTGAGAAGTCCGGTTCAGGGGATGGGCGATCAGTTTCCAATGCACCAGATCCCGGGAATGATGGATCTGGACACCGGGAAACCACTCAAAAGTCGATGTGGCGATATAATAATCTTCTCCGACTCGAATGATCGAAGGATCTGGGTTAAACCCACGCAAAATTGGATTATTGATCGGTCTCATCATGGCAACTCCAATCGTAGCAACATGAGTATATTATTGGGTCTTCTCAGAGCGGTTCAATTGATTTGGCTCCTCAAGGCTCAAACCAATATCCCCACGCCAAACGGGGGAAGAACGAAATTGGAGTGAACCTCGCGCTTCGTCAATAAATCAGTGTAATCTCCCTTCAAGTCGAGTACAACTTCATGAGAGTTATGGTTTAAGGCCATCAGGAATTGGCGGCCCCCATTCTCTTTGCGTATCAATTCGACTCCCCGAACGGGCCGCGCCAATAATGGTGAAACTCCCGAATTATCGCTAATATATCGCATCAATCCGTCCAATGCGGATGGATCCAGATCACATCCGATATAATAAACCTTTCCATTTCCCCAGTCGTTCACGGTGATAGCGGGCTCCCCCTTGTAATAATCACTGGTATAGTCCCCTATTACTCTGGCGCTGGTAGGTTTGATGATATCACACCAGATGGAAGCCATAGCGCTTCCAACGACAGTTGCCACAGAAACCTGGCGGCCGCGATTCAATGAATCGAACTCTTCCACTTCGATTCCCGCCATTTCGCTGAATTCCCCGGGTATCGTCAACGCGCTCATCGTGTTATCCCAATTTCTTGTTCCTGAACGGAAAGTCAGAACCAGCGTTCCTCCTGATTTGACATACCTGTCAAGCTTAACCTTAATTTCCGAATTCATCAGATTGAACGCGGGTAATAAAAGCAGTTTATATTTTGCAAGATCATCATCGATGCTGATAACGTCCACCGGAAGATGATTTTCGGCAAGGGTGCTATAATACTTCAACAAAAGCTTTTGATAATCAAAATGAACGTTATGCGGTTGAATTTGGTGACTCCACAGATTATCGTAAGATTTTATCATGGCTGTTTCCGCCATCACTTTCGACCCGACAATCCAGTCGGATAGAGCCTTTAATTCGGCTCCGGTCTGTTGAATTTCTTTATATCTCCTGCGGGGTACTGAATCATGGTCAAGGATACCGTACCAATATTGTTCCGTTCCAAAACGGCAGGCCCGAAAACGGAAGTATAAAATCGCTTCGGCCCCGTGGGCGACCGCCTGGTAGGACCAAAGGCGTAATTGTCCGGGCTTGGGAGTGTCCGACAGTACATTCCAGCCGCACGGTCCGCTTTGTTGTTCCATCACCCAAAAATTTTTTCCCTTCGTCCCCCGCATCAGATCATGCGCCATGGCGGCATCGAGATACGAAAAGGATCTCTTGGGAAATTCCGGGTAATTGTCCCACGAAACAAAATCCAGATCCTTGGCCAGATCGAAATAGTCAATCTCCGGGAAATGCCCCATCAAGTTGTGCGTGATCGGCTTCGCGGAAAAATTGCGGATCGTATCGATCTGCAGTTTTTGGTAGGCCACAACCGAATCCGAGGCAAACCGTTTATAATCCAGCGTCAAGGAGGGATTATGCCCGTGATTGATCGGGTCGGCTCCCGAACAGACACTATACGCCGGGAGAATTATCTCATCCCAGTCCCGATAGGTTTGACTCCAAAAGATCGTTCCCCATGCATGATTCAGAGCGTCAATCGTTCCATATTTTTTCTGAAGCCAGTGGCGGAAGGCTTGCAAACAGCTTTCACAATAACAATAGGTTGTTTCCTGGCATCCAAATTCATTATCGACCTGCCAGGCGACGACACTTGAATGATCGCCGTAATGCTCCGCCACTTTGGCGACGATCTCCCGGGTGGCCTCTTGAAAGGCGGGATTATTGAAACAATAATGCCGGCGGCTTCCGAAACCTCTCGTGATACCGTAACGATCCTTCGGGTAAACTTCGGGATGCCGATCCATGAACCATTTTGGCGGGGTTGCGGTCGGCGTCCCCAGGACAACCTGGATACTATATCGGCTTAAAAGCTCTATCGCCTCGTCAAGCCAGGAAAAATCATAGCATCCCTTTTCGGGTTCGAGCTTCGCCCAGCCGAATTCGGCGAGCCGTACCAGATTGATGTGGGCCTCCCTCATGAATTCGGCATCTTTTTCCCACATCTCTTTCGGCCAATGCTCCGGATAATAAGCTACCCCAAATTTCATAACCTCAACTCCCTAATATAAATTGAGCTAGCCTTTATGCTTCAATCTAGAAGCGTTGTGATAAACCCTGTCCGAAGGCCAGGGTGAACACAAAAGCTCAGAGAAGCAAGTGATAAAGTCGTTTTGAAATCCTCTTGCCAGTCGAATCGTTTGGAAAGAGACTTTATCACATGGCTTCTAGAATTTGATAAAAAATATCCTCTCCTCCTGATTCTTCACGGCTTTACTCTTTTATTTAAATATTGCCGTTCGACTCAATCACCTTCCGGTACCAGATTCCCGAATCCTTGATGATCCGGTTCTTTGATGTGAAGTCCACATAGACCAGTCCGAACCTTTCGTTATACCCTTCCGCCCATTCAAAATTATCCATGAAGGACCAGCAAAAATAGCCCATCGCATCGACTCCGTCCTCAGCAGCCCTTTGGAATTGGCGGATATAACGGGTTAGAAAATCGACCCGCTGAGGATCGTGAACTTTTCCGTCAAGATATACCCAGTCGGTGTTTGACAGGCCGTTTTCAGTAATGATAATGGGTTTTCTATACCTTTCGTAAAAGAATTTGGGACCCCAGTATAGCGATTGAGGTGTAACGGCCCAGTTGAATGCGGTTCTTGCAAAGCCCGTTTCCCTTTTTACCTCCTCCGGCCGCCCATCTTTACCCATTCTCACCGTTTTTCCGCTGTAGATGTTGGTCCCGAAGAAATCAATGGGTTGGAAGATGGTTTTCAGATCATCCGGCCCTATCTCCGGAAGCTCCTGTTCAAAGAGGTTCAAGCCGTCTTCGGGATATTTCCCGAGAAATACCGGATCCATCCACCAGCTGTTTGACCAGACATTTTTTTCGGTAATAGAAAATGCCGCAGTTCGGGCCGCTTCAATATCCGGTTTTGAATTGCTCTGCGGAATATACGTTATGCCAACCGGCGCGTATCCAATCATTGAAGGCTGTTTCGCAGCGGCCCGAATAACCTGGACCGACTTGCCATGGGCTAGGAGGGAATGGTGTGAAGCCAACAGAACGTCTTTTAATCCCAGTTTGAGCCCAGGAGCAAGAGTTCCCTCCTGATGACCGCGCCCAATATAGCATTGGGGCTCGTTTTGGGTCATCCAATGGGTTACTCGATCTGAAAGCCGCTCAACGACAACTTTTGTATATTCGGCAAACCACTCGGGACTTTCGGGGTTAAGCCATCCTCCCCTTTTGTACAGTTCATAGGGATAGTCCCAATGAAAAATGGTGACATAGGGTATGATGTTATTTTTTAAAAGTTCATCCACCAAACGGTCATAGAAATCCAATCCCTGTGGGTTTACCTTCCCAATCCCTTCCGGAAGCACACGCGGCCAGCATATCGAAAACCGGTAAGCCTGAAGTCCCAATTCCTTCATGATTGCTACATCTTCCGACACCCTGTGGTAATGGTCGCAGGACGAATCCCCGGTATCTCCGAATTTTACAAAGCCAGGCTTTTGGCAGACCATGTCCCAGACGGATAATCCTTTGCCATCTTCATAAGCCGCTCCTTCAATCTGGTATGAGGCGGTTGCGGCTCCCCAAACGAAGTCATTTTTGAAACCCATGTTTTTACTCCTTTTAATCATCCTGAATCCGTGACGAATCGGTTTATACCAGGTGAAACGTTGTCGCAAGTTCTTACGGTTTTGCCTGGTAGCCTATAGAGGTCACGGATTCAGGATCATTCTAATTGCTGTTCCCATTGCAAATGGGGCCCGGCCATATTCAGCCGAAAAAGTCCGGTTCAGGGGAGGGGCTATCAGTTTCCAATGAACCAGATCCCGGGAATGATGGATCTGAACACCGGGAAATCACTCAAAAGTCGATGTCGCAATATAATACTTCGCAGAATTTGTACGAGTGATCCTTTTCAGGACATAGTATACAAGTAAGTGTATCGTTATGGCAACGTTCTACCGCACATTGTGGTCCTCGTTTCGTTACCCGCTCAAATTCTCAGAAACATGGTTATATTTAATTTATAGAGACCCCTTATCCTTTCACGGCCCCTTCGGACAAACCGCTCAAAAAATATCGATTCATGGTTAAATAAACAATAATCATCGGCAAAATCGAAATCATCGTCCCCGCAATCATCAGATTCCAGGAACTCACTCCTTCTCCACCGCCATCTTTTAAGTTGACAATCCCCACAGCCAAAGTTCTTAAATTCGGTTTGGTAAGGGTAAATGCCAAAGGGAGCATAAACGCGTTCCAAGCTTCACGAAATGATAATAAAGCAATGGTTGCATTGATTGGCTTCATAATCGGCATGATGACTCTCCAATAGATTTGAAAGCTGCTACAACCGTCGAGCATCGCTGATTCATCTAGCGATTTGGATATGCCCGAACAGTAACCCATGGCTAAAATGCTATACATCGGTTGCGACCAGGCAATTTGAACAATGATCATTCCCCAGAGCGAGTTCAGAAGGCCGAGATGCTTACAGATGATCACCACTGGAAAAAGTGTTGTCGCTCCGGTTAAAAAGAGGGCCGCTCCAAATGAACTCAACATCAGTTTTTTCCCGACAAAAACCTTCCGGGCCAGAATATAGCCGGTCATTGTCGTCGTAATTAAGATCCCGACGACACTGGCGAGAGAAAAAACCACACTATTGAAAGTATATATCCCAAAATTAACTTTACTGAATGCCTCGATATAATTTTGATAGCGCCAAACCCGCGGAATAATTTGAGCTCCGCCTTGCAGAAATTCCTCAACACTTTTAAAAGAGCCAAAAAAAGCATAAAGAATGGGAAATAACATGAAAACCAATATTCCAATGAGAAAAAAATAAATCAGGAATCGGCATAACTTGCGTATCATATCATCATCCTCCGGTCTCGTCGGCCTCATTTTTGGTAAAATTCATATATAGTAAAGCCACTGCAGCCACGATGATTGTCGCAATGATGCTTACCGCAGAAGCATAACCTTCTTGGGCTACAACACTTCCGCCTCCACCGCCTTCAAAAAAATAGCGATAAATATACATCGTCATTACTTCGGTTTTTCCCGCAGGAGCCCCGTTGGTTATGGCCTTAATACTGTCAAACAACTTCATGGCATCTAATATTGAAAGAGCGGTGATGACCTTAAACAAGTCACCCAACATCGGCAAGGTAATTTTAGTAAAGGTTACAAAGGTATTCGCCCCGTCAATCTGAGCACTCTCATAAATATCGAGCGGGAGCCTCTGCAAGGCCGCTAGAAAAAGAACCATATAAAAGCCAATCCCAAACCATAAACGAAATAAGACAATAATCCATTTCGCGACCCATTCGTTGGAAAACCAATCAATATTCGCAGAAATAAGATGAAGCGTTTTTAAGATAGCGTTCGCAATCCCGTTATCAGTAGCAAACATAAAATAAAAAATAATCCCCATTACCGCCGAACTGGTAATATTCGGCAGAAAATAAGTTACCCGAAAAAAGTTTTTCCCGCGAATTTTCCCGTTTAAAATCACTGCGATTACCAATGCCAGCGGAATTTGCAATAAAGGAATCAGCAAACCGAATTCCACCGTGTTGATAACCGTCTGCCACCACCCAATATCCTGAAAACAGCGCCAGTAATTGAGAAGACCAACCCATTTGGGATCACTAAAACCGTTATACTCAGTAAAGCTATAACCTAAAATATAGAGAATCGGTAAAAAGCCAAACACGATAAATAATACTCCGGTGGGAGCAATCATCAGATAATCACCCAGATGGGTTTTGGAAACTTTTGATGCCGCAGATCCCGAACCATCCGGCTTCATCAATTTATTCATTCCGAATCACCTCTTCTATAAAAAGGTGGGCATCATCAATGCCCACCCCCATCCAAAACAGCTCTTTATTTTTTGATTTCTTTCTTTTTTAAAATCCCATCCGTCAGCGCTTTTTCCAAAGCATCATTGTAACGTTTGTTCAGTTCCCGAATGGCTTTGTCAAAATCGCCTTTGCCCGCATAACTTTTAATAAACTCATCGGTGATGACACGATCCCGGTTATCACCCATCAGTGTAATGGCGGTATGCGGTTCAACGCGCAATGGAATATATTTTGATTCATTGGCCTGTAAATATTGGAAAAGGGCTTTATTCTGCGGCGGGTTTGGTTCAACATTGCTCTTATACGTAATCGGCCCAATATTGAAATCGTAATTGGCGTCAGCGTTCGCAACTAAAAACTGATAGAATTTCTTAGCCGCAGCTCTATTTTTCGAGGCGGCATTAATCACCATTTGCCCTTGATAATAAGCATAGCCTTTTTTAAAGGTTTCGCCTTTTAAAACAGGAACATCGGCGAATCCCCAGTCAGAATTGATCGCTAAAGTAACTCCATAAAGCGCAGTCGTCCAACTCCCATCAAAATACATGCCAATTTTTCCTTCGGCAAATTTGGAACGCAATTGTTCGATTCCCAAAGTTGTTTCCCCCGGATAAAACGAACCATCTTTTTTCATTCCCAGAAAAATATCCAAATACTTTTTATGACCGGAAAAATCAAATTTACCGCTGCGATAGTCATAGCCATATGCGCCGCTTTTATCAGCGGCGACGCTCATCATATCAATAGTACGCCACCAATAATTCCCGATCCCAAGCCCAATTCCAAAGCCATAAAAATCTCCTTTACCAGCGGCTGTTATTTTTTTCGCGTATTCCCGGACCTCCTCAAGTGTTTTGGGCGGATTGTTCGGGCTTAGGCCGGCTTTTTTAAAGAGATCTTTATTATATACAAGTTGGAAAAAGTACTTCACAGCCGGAACGGAATAGATTTTATTTTGATAAAAAAGATCGTTGCATTTAAAAATACCTGGATCTAAATTAGCCTTTAGCTTTTTTGCAATATCATCAACCGGAACAATTACCTTATTGGCGGCATATTGAGCCACTGTGCTAGTACCGGCGGCAGTGTTGGACTCAAATAAATCCGGAGCGTCATTTACGGCCAAAGCCATCTTCAAAGCGTTACCATAATTCTCGCCTTGCAGCTGAACATCGACCACGATATCTTTTTGACTGGCATTAAAGCGTTTTGCAGCTAATGTTAAATAGTTCTCCGTGGCGGTCGCTCTCATCCATGCCTTTAATTTAACCGGTTCTTTCGCTTCTACCAAACAGGAACCCGCCATGATAATAAGCAATACCAAAAATAAAGTATTTATCGCTCTTTTCACTCTTCGTCTCCATCCCTTCGCATTTTTTAAGGTACCTTTAACTAAATTATAAAGATCCCGCCCGCCGACCACAATCTGTGTTCGGATTACAAAAGGTTTCATTTTATCATATTAGGTTTCTTTTTTTGACTGCAAATTTATAAATTCCCAGCTAAATTGATTTTCAAAATATCCGTCGGCGGATGTGGGCATCCATTCTATGATATAATTATAAAGTAAAAGTCTAAAACTCGTGGGGAGGGACATATTTGTATAAGCTCCTCATTGTCGATGATGAATATCAAATTCGTAACGGTTTAGCAACCTATTTTCCATGGAATGAAATTGGTTTTGAAGTAGTGGGACAGGCTGAAAATGGGATCAAAGCCCTGGAGTTTATCCGGACAACTCCGGTCGATATTATCTTAGCCGATATTGTAATGCCGATGATGAACGGCATAGAGTTGGCGAAAGAGCTAAATCAGAGAGACAGCAAGATTAAGTTGATATTCTTAAGCGGTTATCAGGATTTTGAATATGCTCAACAAGCTGTAAATTTGGGGGTTAAAAAGTATATTGTCAAATCAACCAAATTCGATGAACTGGCCCGTGTTTTCTCATCTTTAAAAAAAGAACTCGATCAGGAGTTTTTTCCGGAAAAACCGCTCTCTCAGAATTCACTATCCCAAAGCGGCCAAAATTATAATCAAAAAATTATCGCCTCTGTCAAAAAGTATGTCACTGAAAATTATCAAGAAGCCACATTATATAGTGCCGCCAGCCTCATTAAAATGAATCCGTTTTATCTCAGCCGTTTTTTTAAACAAGAGACCGGAACGAATTTCTCCGATTTTTTGTTGGCGGTGAAGATGCAAAAAGCCACTGAATTTTTGCAAGACGTTTCGCAAAGCATCGATGATGTTAGCAAGGCGGTTGGCTATAATAGTCCCAAAAATTTTACCCGAACCTTTAAAAGTTTTTATGGTAAAAGTCCCCGGGAATTCAGGAAGGAAAATCATTGATCATTCATGAAAAAACTGATGAATTGGCAATTTATCATCAAAAACTTTTGCCGATATTTCGCCCCCGTTTTCTTTCCTTTGATCATCTTGGGCATCTTTCTGAATTTTTCTACCCGGAATTATCTAGTCAATGAAACAAACCGGAAGGATCTCCTCATTTTACAAAATATCCAGAATTATACCGATGAATTCTTTTTGATATTAAACCGGCTCCGGCTTGATTTTGAAATTGAAAACTCCTTGCAAACCTTGTTAGCCAACACTTTACGCCAATCCACCGATAACTTTGAGGCCTTTCAAGCGATCGAACTGTTAAAAAATATCGCTTATAATCATACGAACTACAATTTGGCAGTGAAATCGATTTATTTATATATTGATAACCCTTCGGAGGCATTTATCAGTTCCGACCAGGGCTACTCCCGGATTCGAGATTATTATGACCCTTTATGGCTTAAAAGTTATCAATTGCTCCGGAATACTTCCCAAAACACATGGGTAGAAACACGTAAAGTGAATGACTCTACTTTCTCCTCTCTCAATCAGAAAAAAATCATCACAATTTTTCAGAAATTTTCCCAATCCATCAGTAGTAAAAATGCCGGAGTCATTGTTTTAAACATATCCCGGAACAACCTGCTTGCCAAAATCAAGTCGATCCCGCAGATCAAAAACCAGACTATCATGATCTGTGATAACCAAAATCAACCCATTCTCGTCACCGGAAAGCAAGTTGTCATGGAGCAAACAACGATCGATAAGATTTTTAAGTCTGAAGATAGTTTATTTCACATCGGTTCCCGCTCCTATATTGCTACGAAAAGAGTCGTATCCAATTATAAGTGGGGTTTAATCATTCTCACTCCGACCCAACAAGTTTTCAACCGTCCGACGCAACTGGTTTTTTTAACGGTGATGGTCTTTGGCGCATCAATCTTAATCGGTTTATTTATTGCGGCCTACATGACCAAAACCAATTATCAGCGATTGGACGCGATTGTAAAAACCTTTCAGTCGGCTGAAACCGGCAAACATTTTCCCCAACCATCGCCGCAAATGAAGGATGAATATGATTTTATCCTCCAAAATATTATTACCACCTTTGTGGAGCAGAAGTTTTTGAAAACCCAATTAGCTGAAAAAATGTACCGGTTAAAATATCTAGAGTTACTGGCACTACAAGCCCAGATCAATCCGCATTTTTTATTTAATACTCTTAAAACGATTTACTGGATGAACCTGGCGCAAACATCCGGAAAACCCAGCAATGTCAGCCGGATGATTGAAAATTTAAGCGACATTCTTTATTATGCTTTGGGTAATCCTGAGAAGCTGGTGACCTTGGAGGCAGAGATTAAAAATTGTATCAGTTACATCGAGATTCAATCCGAACGCTATCCCGATAAATTTGAGGTTTTTTGGGATTATGATGAATCCATCCTGGAGAACCAGGTCCCCAAATTAATTTTGCAACCTTTAATCGAAAACAGCATTTATCATGGCATTAAAGAAAAGATGGGGCGTTGCGTTTTGAAGATTCGCATATCCCTCCATAACGATCGGATCAAAATTGCGGTGCTGGATAACGGGATTGGAATCACTCCGGAAAAATTAAAGGAAATTCGCGCCCGTTTTTCTCAAAAAACGGATTCATCCGAGCATATCGGCCTTATCAATACTTACAAACGGCTGTCCTTGGTATATAATGAAAATTTCAAAATGGTCATCCGAAGTAAATATCAATCCGGTACGGTCGTATTCATCGATTTACCGAGGAATTTTTCCGCATCGTAGTTTCCTTGCGATTTATGTTGGTAACCTCTGGGACCAATTGGAACGATTCGCCTTACTGCAAGCTGCAGGAATTTCCCGTCATTTTTGCTTCGCTGAACGACCCCAAAGCCCGGCGGGATCTAAAAATTCAAAACAAGCCCGATGACTGAAGTTCACCAGACTTTTTTGACCGTTGCCCCGCTGGCTCAACCCCGCTTTGGGTGGGACGTTTACTTTCTTTGGCGGTTCATCGTTTCAGATGAACAAAAAGGGTAAAAAACAAACGCCTCCGTTTCTCTTTTTGGGCATCCGTCAAAGCGCATCCGTCGCGGGTCACGAATAGATCTCCGTTATTATAACCTTTGGTCGGTGATACCGAATTCGCGCCAGGTGGATTTGGGGAAGAGCCGTTTCACTTGGGCGGGTGGGAGCTGGAAAGTTGAGGCGTGGCGGGATGATTCCCTTCTGATTTTACGCAATTTAGCCGCACTTCCCCGACTTATCCACAACCAAAACCATCAACCACGTTAAACGGATCCGTTTATCCACAAAAACAGCTCGCTTATCCACAAAAAGAGCTTGCTGAACGACTGAGCGAGCTCTCTCATTCACAAAAACAGCTCGCTTATCCACAAAAAGAGCTTGCTGAACGACTGAGCGAGCTCTCTCATTCACAAAACAAGCTCGCTCATCCACAAAAAGAGCTTGCTGAACGACTGAGCAAGCTCTCTCATTCACAAAACCAGCTCGCTCATCCACAAAAAGAGCTTGCTGAACAACTGAGCGAGCTCTCTCATTCACAAAACCAGCTCGCTTATCCACAAAAAGAGCTTGCTGAACGACTGAACAAGCTCTCTCATTCACAAAACCAGCTCGCTCATCCACAAAAAGAGCTTACCCGGCGACTGAATGAGCTCTCTCATTCACAAAACCAGCTCGCTCATCCACAAAAAGAGCTTGCTGAACGACTGAATGAGCTCTCTCATTCACAAAACCAGCTCGCTCATCCACAAAAAGAGCTTACCCGGCGACTGAATGAGCTCTTTCAGTCACCCAAAGCGATCCGTCACTCGCAAAATGAGCTCTTTCGGCTCCTCAACCCGGTCACGCATCCGCAAAGCGACGCCAAAAAACAGAGAGCCCATCCTTTGAGCTCTCGGCATCGTGGCGATTACAGCTTTGAAACTTCATGAAAACAACGCTAACGCTTTTAAAGCAATCTTTTCAGCAGCCTTCACCGGACTAAAGACCGGCTTCATCCCTTCCTTCACTGAGCTTGTTGTATTCACCCCGGCTTTCAGGATTATCCCGAGCTTTATCTCGAGTACCGTTTAATACTTCCCATCGTCGAACGGCATCCTGGCGGAGATCTTCTGCTCCGCCGGTTTGGGCAGCTTGCGCGTCTCCGTTTGAGACGCCGGACGCTCGACTGCGTTTTTCAACTTAAACCGCTGCACCATTTCTTTGAGCATCTCGGCCTGACCGGCCAGTTCCTCACTGGTCGCCGCGCTTTGTTGCGAGGTTGCGGTATTGGTCTGGGTCACTTGGGCAATCTGGTTGATTCCCTGATTAACCTGGGAAATCCCCGTGGCCTGTTCATTAGAGGCAATCGCAATATCCCTTACCAGATCGGCGGCTTTGGTGATGCCGTTCACAATCCGTTCCAAGGATTCGGCGGTTTCATTGGCGATCCGGGTCCCCGCTTCCACCCTTTGAATCGAGCTTTCAATCATTCCCGTCGTTTCTTTGGCGGCGTTGGCGCTCCGGGCCGCCAGATTACGCACTTCCTCGGCCACTACGGCGAATCCCTTGCCGTGTTGGCCGGCCCGGGCCGCTTCCACCGCCGCGTTGAGCGCTAAAATATTGGTCTGGAAGGCTATTTCATCAATGACCTTAATGATCTTGGAAATATTGGTCGACGATTCATTGATCGTCTTCATCGACTCCAGCATCTTTTGCATTTGTTCATTCCCGGCCCGTGCTTGCTCCTGGGCTTCTTTGGCCAGATGATTGGCTTGGGTGGCGCTTTCCGCGTTCCGTTTGGTCTGGGTCGCGATCTCGGTCATCGACGAAGTAATCTCCTCCGTGGTGCTGGCCTGCTCCGAAGCGGCCTGTGACATCACCTGGCTGGAGGCGGAGACTTGTTGGGCACCACTTGCCACTTGACTGGAGGCACTGTGGAACTCTCCCAATACCTCATTAAACGAGTCAATGGTTTTATTGACCGCTTGGGCAAGGATGGCATGATCGCCCCGATAATTCTCACTGACTTCGACGGTCAGGTTGCCGGTAGCCATCTCCTGCAATACTTCGGAAGTCTCATCGATCGGCTCGATAATGGCATCGAGCGACCGGTTGAACCCGCCGACAATTTCTCGGTAGCCGCCTTCAAATTGTTCGCTGTTGCCGCGAATCTTCAAATCACCGCCTACCGCCGCCTCGCTGATCCGGTTCACCTCGGCGATCAGGTCCCGGATGGCTTGCATCATCTTCATCACGGCCGGCACCATCTGGTCGTTTTCTGAACGTTTCCCGGTCTTTCGCAACTCTTCCAGACGGCTGATATCCCCTTCGGATACCTTGATAAAATAATCCTGGATGGTCAGCAACTGCGAACGGACCAGGTTAATATTTTCAGCGAACTGGCGGAGCATCCCCTGATACTTGTCGGCTTGGATGGCTGACGTATAATCATTGACACTCAGCTTCTGCAAGATTTCATTCGCGTCGTTCAGGGGCAAAATGATCGCGTCCAAGGTTTCATTGATGCCGGTCACAATTTTCCGGTAATCCCCGTCGTGACGCTCCGCGTCGGCCCGTACCGACAAGTCGCCCTCGATGGCCGCTCCGGCCAGCATGTTGATATCCTCGATGACATGGTGAATGTTTTGCGCCATGATATTCAGATTTTGCGTTAATACGTCCTGCTCCGATTTCATGGTCAATCGGACGTTGAGATCCCCGCCGGCGATTTGTTTGGCGGCCGAGGCTTTCTCGCGCAGGTCCTCGGTAATGTTTTGAACCGCGTGCGCTAATTTGCCAATTTCATCGGACCGGGCCAAAAATACTTCCGGGGCGTTGATTTCTAAATTACCGATTGCGACTCCCCCTAAGTGAGCGACGGCTATCTCGATCGGGTTACTGATTTGATATGCCAAAAAATAACTGATTACTCCGCCCACCACCAGAAAAATCAAGGAAATGAGCAGGACGATATTCCGCATATGATTCAGCGAAGCAAACACTTCACTTTTCGGCGTGGTCAGCGCCAGCGACCAACCGGTGCCGGGAACCGGGCAAAAGGCGATATATTTCACCACTCCCTGATAACGATACTCGGCGGCTCCTTTTTCTCCGGCGACCATCCTGCGTTCAGCATTCGCCAATTCCTGCAACCCGGGATCGGTTTTAACATCTTCGAAAATATTATCCTGTTTCATTACTTTTTCGCGATCATAATGCGCGATGCTGGTCCCTTGTTTATTGATCATAAAAGCTTTTCCTTCTTTGCCGTAACCGACATCCGCGATGATTTTACTTAGCCCGTCTCCGTCACTGCTTAATAACAGGACGCCGATAATTTTTTGGGCCTTATTTTTAAGGGGTACTCCTTGAATAACTACCATTTTGCCGGTGGTCTTACTGAGCAGCGGATCGGAGATGGCGTCCCGGCCTTGCATGATTTGCTTGAAATACTCCCGGTCCGCTATATTCACGGTATCTCCGTCCGTATTCCAGCCGTCGCCGCGGGTATCGGCGACCGTCATGCTGACATGGCCGCTATCCTCGGTGACTTTCGTTAAAAGCGCCATGATTTTATCCTTGTTCCCGGTAAAATCTTGAAACAGATCGACCTCGGCCAGGGATTTGAGCTGGCTGAAATACTTACTAATCCGACCTTCAACGGTATTGGCGGCTTGAGAAGTGATTTCTTGTAAAGATTGATCCAGGTTCGTCTTCATTCCGGCTGAAGTAATCAAATACGAGCTCGCCGCCAGTCCGATACATACCGCGGTAATAATCGCCACGACTGAGACGGTGATTTGGAGTTTGATACTGTTAAATTGCAGTCTTTTTTTCATCGGTTTATGCTCCTTCATCTTTGTATTCCTTCCATGAGTAGCCCGGCTTGGATCAGCTTAAGCCTGTGCCGTAAGGGCATCCCACTCCGCGACCGTTGCGCCGTTTACCAATCGATCGCAATCAAGCAGCAATTTTACCTGTTCCCCCACCTTCCCGATAGCTTTCATAAACCGGTTAGCCGCCACCCCCTGCAGCGAAGGCGGCATAACGATATCTTGCTCGGGAATGGTGGTGACTTCGGCAACTTCATCCACAATCAGCCCTAAAGTGACCGCTCCCGAATGGACAATAATAATGCACGTTCGATCATGATAAGCGCGGTTTTCTTTTCGAAAGCGGATCCGCACATCCATCACCGGGACTATTCTCCCCCGCAAATTGATGATCCCTTTCATGAAGTCGGGAAGCTCGGGAAGCTCTGTAATGGGTTGCAACCCGACAATCTCCGTAACATAATGAATGTCGAGCCCGTAAGTCTCTTCCCCGATCAGGAAGGTCAGAAACTTATCTTTCTGAGTATCTTCCTCCGATTCGTTTGAGATCAGCAGTCCATTCTCCATTTTTTCCTCCCCCAATTCTTTTTTTGCTTTGCAGTATATAGGCCATCTAACGAACGAAATCGTGTTCATTTTGGGCGCAATATTTTGAAATGATCTTGCAAACTCATACGTAACCAGGTTTTACAGAAACATTTTTGGAATCAGACTGATCCTTGCCGCGCTAATTGTCTAAAACCTGACCTCCCCCCCTGTCCCCTCCCCGGCGGTATTTCATCCGTGAACCGCCGGACTTTATCCTTCCTGGACATGGCCCGGCGGTATTTCATCCGTGAACCGCCGGACTTTATCCTTCCTGGACATGGCCCGGCGAAGTTATTTCTGATGGTAGAATCGACGGGGAGGGGTGGATTGCCACAAACTATTGCCTATTTTGGGTTTCATCTTTGGCCTATTTCCGTAGATTTGATTCACGTAAAGACTTACCTTTTGCATAAGCATTGGCCCAAGTTTCAAACGATTGACCCCTCCCCGTCGAATAAGCTGTCAGAATTAACTGCGCCGGGGAGGGGACCGGGGAGAGGTCGCTTTTGGGCTTGCTTTATCTCTCTATTGATCCCCAAAACCTTTTTGGTTCCGGCTTCGCCGGGATAGGATGAATTCAATAATCCGAACCAGCTTTTCCAGCCTTAAAAGCCATGTGATAAAGTCTTTCGAAATGAGATCAGCATACAAAAAGGTTAAATATCGACTTTATCATTGCTTTTCTGAGCTTTTGTGTTCACCCTGACCTTCGGGCAGGTTTATCACAACGCTTTTAAAGCATGGCTGGAAAAGGGTAAAGAGTGGAATTTATTTCATCTTATCCAGCAAAGAAAATATGTCGCCAAGTTTTTTGTTCGGAATATTTAGTGCGACATATATAGCTCCGCTCACTCACGAAAGGGATTGAAAGATAAGTCATGACGCCGCTGGACCTAACCCTCGCCCTTCCCCGGAGCAGCCTATGAAAGAAGATGTTTCAAGGGGAAGGGTAACCTTGGGCTTCGAATTCTAAGAGCTGCCTTATGACTTTTTTTAAGCAGAAACCGATGCTTTCGCAATGAAAGCATTTAGAGATCAGCGGCCATGGTTACCCTTCCCGTCGAACCGGCTTCCCTGAACAACTTCTCTAGGGAAGGGCGTGGGTTAGGTCCAAACCCCTATCATGCCTTGGTATTTTCCTGCGGAGCTATATGTTGCAACAAGTTTTTGTACATTCAAAATCATTGCAACATATTTCCTTGATTCATAGGTTGAAATAAATACCGTGATTTGCCCTTTTCCAGCCATGCTTCACGGATGGAAAAGCTTACTCAAATATTTATCTCATCCTATATATATATGTTGCAATAAGTTTTTGTACATCCAAAATCATTGCAACATATTTCCTTGATTCATAAGTTGAAATAAATACCGTAAATTTCCCTTTTCCAGCCATGCTTCACGGATGGAAAAGCTTACTCAAATATTTATTTCAACTTATATAGCATCTTTTTTATTCATCCGGTGGTTAAATGTGTGAATACCAATTTTGGAAAACGCGGTAAAGCATCACCATTTTCCAAAACTCCTTTCGATGTATTGAATCACCGGAGTAGTAAAAGAACGTTAATGTGAATAAACGGCGTTTTAATGGGGAACACAACCATTGGCGGTGTAACTTTGCATGCCGCAGTTTGTTCGAAACTACGTTATGCTGTCTGGAGGATGTTGATTTTACTCATGTTTCAAACAGAAACGACGGAGGCGGCGACGGCGAATGGGGTAAATTCCATGAATGTAGTATGCATCTCGTTGAGCTTGTCAATGGCGATTCTTTTTTGCTCCATGAGCGAGTGCGCATAGATATTCAGGGTTATGGAGACATTGGAATGCCCCAAGATCTCGCTAAGCGTCTTGATATCAACGCCCAGCTCCAGAGCTCGTGTTGCAAAGGTATGTCGGATCGCGTGAAATTTGCGATCTTTTACCCCTGCGTTTGCCAATACCTTTTTATAAAGCTTTTGATACGTTCGCGGATCGATTGGTGTTTGAGAATCCGAAAGAAGATAGCAGTTTTCGTTGGCGGTGGACAGCTTCCATTCATCGGACAGCTTCAGCAGGAAATCAGGCAGCGGGATTTTTCTGACCGATTTCTGGCTTTTCGGCGCGCCGATGAGCAATGCCGTTTTATTTTTATCCTGCAGAAAGTTTTTGGTCCGGGATACCGTCCTCATGATGGACATGGTTCCGGCTTCCATATCGATGTCGCTCCATTTCAGCGCGCAGAGTTCGCCGAGACGGATTCCCGTATAAAAGCAGAGCAATATTCCCAGCTCCCGTCTATCGCCAAAATCCAGGGCCGCGTTTTCGACCAGCCGCTGTTCTTTTATGGAAAAAACCTGCGCCGCCACATTTTTTGTCTTCGGAAGCTTGACGGTTTCCAATACGGACGAGTACTCCGCCGAACCTTTCAAGATTTCTTTCAGCGCCGTTTTAAAAATCGTCAGGATTTTTCTTTTGTAGGATTCAGAAAGCGAATGATTATCCTTGATCGATTTTTCAAACCGGGCAACCGAAAGCTCCGTGAGACAGTCATTTCCCGCGCTTTTGAAAAAAGGGATTACGTACTTTTGCATACAGCAGTAATAGTTTTCATAAGTGGAGGGTTTGACCCGATCGAAAACACCGCTCTTTAACCAAAATTCAAACAACCCGGCCGCGCTTTGGATCGTACCGGGCATTTTTGCCTTACGAACCTTTAGGTGTTCCCGGTAATTTTTCTTCTTTTCCCTGACTTCCTTGTAGGTTTTAGCGTAGACATACTGATATTTCCCGTCCGGCTTCAGAATGCGCCCTTCCCAGCGCCCATCCTTGCGTTTATAAACGTTTTCGCCTCTTCGCGGCATCTTCAAATACTCCCTTCAAATTCTGACGTTAAAACTGACGGCGATTGGTTCGTCCTATACCGGAACTATCCGATATCTCCTCATTTAAATATATCAGGATATGTATTTTTAGGCTATTTTTTTCAATTTTGCGTATAAAATTTATTAAATATTATTCGAAATGTGTCGATATAGGATAATAAAAGCAGTCGTAGTTTCGAACAAACTGCGGCCTTTTTTGTAATAAAAAAGAGACTGGCCCAAAAGCAATACAGGGCCAGTCTTTTTATGTAAGAACATGAAATAATCGAAAAAATTTTATGAAAATGGCAAAATGTCGAGTGAAAAGGATCAACAATAAAAAATCTGTATCCAGTTAACCTCCGCAAAAAATACGTAGGAATGATCGGGGTTAGGTCTCGCGGGTTTACTCCCGCACTTTCTTTAGGAGCAGGATCCCGGTTCCTAAAAACAAACCAAGATAAAACACCAGGGCCAGCACTGCCAGGCCCGGTGTCTCCCCTCCCAAACCGCTCATTCGCAGCGCATAGCTGGCGTGCGTAAGCGGCAGCAACTCAATCCCCCAACGGAAGAGGGCCGGCAAGCGGTTAGCGGAGAAAAAGGTGGCGCAAAGAAACGACATCGGCGTCAGCACGTAGGTGCTGAAATTGCTCATTTCCTCGTGCGAATTCATCAACATGGCCGCAACCAGCCCCAGCGCGGCAAAGACGGCGCAATTCAAAAATAAGGCCAGCAGAAACCAGCCGTTTAGCGACAAATGGGCGCCAAAAAAATACGCTAGAACGATAATCACCGCCGAAGCGATCAACCCTCTTAAAACGCCGGCCAGAACTTTTCCCAATGCATACGAACTGGCGCTGATCGGGGCCAGCAGGTATTCTTCCAGCGTCTTATGGTACAACCGGCTCATGTTTACCGGAGTGCCCACGGCGTTAAAACTGATGATCATCGAATTCAAAGCGATAATCCCCGGTACGATGAAGTCGAGATAATTGCTATGGCTTACCTCGATATTGCGGCCAAGCCCCCAGCCAAATGCGACCAGATATAAAACGGGCGAGATCATTCGCGCCAGAATATACCGGCCCAAGCGCCGTTTCAGCACCATCCAATCCCGCCAAAAAACCGTTCCCATGCCGGCCAGCATCATTCGGTCACCTTCCTGCCCGTGAGCTCCACAAACACATCCTCAAGATTGGGCCGGCGAAGCGTCGCCGCCGCAGCGAGGCCGCCGGCAAACTGCGCCGCCTCAGTCCGGTCCTCAAAGAACCGGCTGTTGAGTTTGTCATTCTCATGCCACTCCACCACATATTCGCCGAACCTCCGGCAAAGCACGCGCGGTGAATCCAGCGCGATGAGCTTGCCGTGATCCAGTATCGCGACCCGCTGGCAAAGATTTTCGGCTTCCTCAATATAATGGGTCGTCATTACCACGGTAAGCCCGGCATCGGCCATGCCGCGGATTAACCCCCATAATCTCCGGCGGACCTGGGGATCCAGGCCGACGGTCGGCTCATCGAGAAACAGGATCCGCGGACGGTGCAACAGTGCCCGGGCGATCATCAGCCGCCGTTTCATTCCGCCCGAAAAGGTTTGAACCATATCGGCGCCCCGTTCCTCCAATTCGACCAGCCGGAGCAGTTCCTCCGTTCTTTGCCGGCGGATGGCCGCGGGGAGCTGATGCAACCTGCCGTGCAGTTCCAGATTTTCTCTGGCCGTCAGCTCAATGTCCAGGTTCAGATGCTGGGGCACCACGCCGATCATCGCTTTAATCCGCCGTTCGTCCTTAAGCGGGCAATGATCGATGGTGACGTGGCCGGCGCTGGGCCGGGTCAGCATGGTTAGGACCCGGATCGTCGTGGTTTTGCCTGCCCCGTTGGGCCCCAGCAAGCCAAACAGCTCTCCCCTGGCGACCGATAAATTCAAATTATCGATGGCCGTTCTGTCGCCATAGCGCTTCGTCAATCCGACGATTTCGATCATGGTTTGCTTCCCGTTCTCTTCCTAAATTTATAGTGGAGCGACCAACCGCCGGGGCAGGCAGACGGGCCGGCCCTGGCTATCCGGCCAAATATCGGCTTCCACGCCGAACACCTCGCAAAGCATCCGCGGGGTGATAACATCCGCGGGAGGACCCGCCGCGTACAGATTCCCCCGCGCCAATACCGCCACCGTATCCGAATAACGGGCCGCGCAATTCATATCGTGCAGCACCATGACGATGGTAATCCGCTGCGCTTCATTTAAGCGCCGCAGCAGCTCCATAATCTCCAGCTGATGGCAGATGTCCAGATGGGTCGTTGGTTCGTCCAACAGCAAAACGCGCGGTTTTTGAGCCAAAGCCATGGCGATCCAGGCCCGTTGCCGTTCCCCGCCCGACAGGGTATTGACTTGTCGCGAGGCCAGGGACGACAATTTCATCTGACCCAGGGCCCATTCCAAAACTCTCCGGTCTTCCGCCGCGTCGCCGCCCCGCCAGTTTTGGTGGGGAAACCGGCCGTATTCGACCAGCTCCCGTACAGTCAGGTCGTTGGGCGCGCGGGAACCCTGATGCAACATCGCCAACTGGCGGGCCAATTTTTTGGCGCCGCAATCCCGAATATCGCCCCCGTCCAGCAGGACCGAGCCTTCCAGCGGCTTTAGATTGCGCGCCAATGTTTTCAGCAGGGTACTCTTGCCGGAACCGTTCGGACCGATAATCGATAGAATCATCCCTTGCTCCACAGCCAGGGACAATTCGCGGATCACGGTCCGGTCTCCAAAGCCTGCCGCTAGTTTCTCCGCGGCCAATAGGGCCATCTATGCTTCCCTCCTTAACAAGTAGAGGAAAAAAGGCGCGCCCAGAAAAGCCATGATGATTCCCGTCGGCAGTTCAACGGGGGCGAACAACGTGCGCGCCAAGGTATCGCTGAGAATGACCACTGTCATTCCGAGCAGCGCCGCGGCGGGCAGCAAAAAGCGATGATCGGAGCCGATCAACAACCGGGCCATATGGGGCACGATGAGACCGACAAACCCCAGCAGCCCCACAACGCTGACGGCGCTGGCGGCCAGTAACGCCGCGACCGCGGTCAGCAGCAATCTCGTCCGTTCAACCGGCAAGCCCAATCCTTGGGCCGCTTCGTCTCCCAGATTGAGTACATTTAGTTTTTTCGCGCCCAGGAATGCCAGAATGCCGCCAAAGACCGAATACGGCAAGATGATATGAAAATGTGGCCAGCTTCTGGCCGTTAATCCGCCAACCATCCACAAAAGGGCTCCGTGAACCCGATCGCTATAAAACACCAAAAGGGCCGAGATGCCCGATCCCAAAAAGGCCGAAACCGCCACCCCGGCCAAAACCATTCTCATCGGCCGGATACCGCCTTTCCAGGCCAGGATATAGATGAGGCAAGCGGCGCCCATGGCTCCGATAAAAGCGATGGGCGTCAGCAGGTATTCCATTTTGGGCAAAAGCACGAGGACAACGATTCCGGCCAGTCCGGCTCCGGAAGAAATTCCGATAATATGGGGATCGGCCAACGGGTTTTTCATCACCGCTTGCAAAATGGCTCCCGCCAGAGCCAGATTCATGCCAGTCAACGCTCCGACCAAGATCCGCGGCAACCGGATGTTCCAGATGATTTTCGCCTGGACGTCGGCAGCGGGGGCGCTAATACCCCGGATGATTTCCGCCGGCGGAATATTCACGGCGCCCTTCATCAGGCTGATGCCGATGCTGGCGATGGCCAGGATGGCAAAGCCCAGGATGGCGCTCCCGCGCCAAAGCCTTCTATTTAAATCTTTGCCGGAATGAATCGAGTAGCTTCTCCTATTGGACACTGCCGTAAACCTCGGGATAAGCCAATTTCGCCATGTATGCCGCGGATTCGGGGATGCGGAGGCCGGGATTCAGCAAGAAAAGTTCCGACGGCAAAAAGGCCACTTTTTTATGGCGCACCGCCCGCAATGTGGACCAGGCCGAATTGTTTTCCACATCGAGCCGCAGCGTATTTTCGATCTCCGCTGTTTTGCCCATGGTCACGATGAAGATCAGATCGGGGTCGCTCTCCACCAACTTTTCCAAGCTGTAAGGCGTCAGATCCGCCCCGCTGTCAAAGGGCCTGCTGCCGGCGGCGACGTTCTGCAGCCGCAACAGTTTGGCGGTGTTGCCGGCGATGCTGTTTTCCAATTCCAGGCTCACGCTTTTGGAGGTAGCACGGAGGATGGCGACCTTGGTGATCTGGTTGGGAAGCTTAGCGGTGATCATCTTAAGTTTGGCTTTTAAGTTTTGGATCATGGCGGCGGCCTTCTGTTTCGTGCCCGCAATATTGCCGAACAAGGCGATTTTGTCAAACACGTCGTCATAGGTTTTATATTTCAGGACGATCACCGGAATCCGGTTGCTTTCCAATACCGGAACGAGCGCGTCCTGGATGCCCTGCATGGCAATGACCAAATCGGGCTGCAGGGCAACCACCTTTTCCACATTGATATGATAAGCGAAACCGACTTCCGGGATGCTCCGGCCCTGTTTCGGCAAGCGGAGGTCAATACTGGAACTGGGCCTGCCGACGGCCTTGCCGTCCACCGCGTATAAAAGTTCCAGAAAGGATGGGGATAGAACCACGATCCTGCCCGGTTTGCGTCCCAAAACGGTGGTTCGCCCGGCATCGTCGGTTATTTTCAGATATCCGGCTTGCTTATGACTTCCGGACGGGGCCTGCTTGGCCTGCAGGCTGGGTCCGGCCATGATCACGGCCGTCAGCACCATGATGACCAGGCCGCATCGCCAATATTTTTTCAAAAAACTCCGCCTCCTTCTCCCGCCGGCCCTGGATGAACAACAAAGGGCTTCACGCTTTATTTCTGCGCGTCAGGATCGTGGATAAATAATTGATCGTTTGGTCGCCGATCTCAGTTACGTCGCGCACCACTTGCTCGTCCTCCAAACCGCACCGGCTGACCATTACCGCGTTCTCGGCCAATCCGTGCCGTTTTAGCGTCTCGATAAGTTTTTGATAGTTTTTATACACCTTCATCAGTACGACATTGTCCGACCTTGCCAGCACCCGGTCGAGTTGCTCCGGGGTCAGCGTCGCCGGGACAACGCTTAAGGTATCATTCCCTTCGGCCAGCGGATAACCCAGTTTGCTGGCCATGGCGCAAAAAGCCGGCACCCCGGGGATGGTCTCCACGGGGTAACCGCAGTTCTCCAAGAGATGAAAGATATAGATATAGGTACTATAGAACATCGGATCGCCCAATGTTAAAAATACGACTTTTTTCCCCGCCGCCAGCAATTCCAGAATGGTATTTTTATTGTTTTCCCAGGCTTCCGATAAAGTTTCGCCATCAAACACCATCGGGAAAACCAACCTCACGATGGGGACTCCCGCTTTCAAAAAAGGTTGGGCAATGGTCAGTGCCGTGCTTTCATCCTTTTTCTCGGTTTTGGGCGCAATGACGACATCCGCTTGCTGAATCGCCCGAATCGCTTTGACAGTAAGCAGTTCGGGATCACCGGGACCCACGCCGACCCCATAGAATACTCCCGCCATCCATATACCTCGCTGATTTGAACTTCGCCTGCATTCTTGAAAATAGGGCAAAACCAACCCCGGCCGCCCGCGGATAGCGTTGATCCTGCCCTTCAGACTTTGCTATTGAATAACCGGAATGGGCGGCTTGTCCTTGCTCCGCTCCTTATACTTGTTGTCGATGGCGTCCCGCACGTGTTGGACATAAATGTCCTGAACCGCGGGATTTTCACCCAAGCCGTGGAGGTAACTATCCACTTTGAATCCGGCTTTGAGCAGCTGCGATTTGAATGAATCCTCTTCGTCGCCGGCCATATCGTTGTTGGCATGGTCTCCGGCAACCAGCATAAAGGGGACCAGGGTCACTTTCTCAATCCCATTTTGCTTGAGTTTCTCGGTGAGATTTTCAAACGTCGGATAGCCTTCCACCGTGAACACGAACACCTTTTTGAGGCCCGCATCCTCCAGTTTTAATTGCAGCGCGGCATAGGCGGTGTTGGCCGGGTTTACGCCGCCGTGTCCCATCAGGGCGACGGCTTCATGGGCCCCAAGCTTCGGCAGTTGCGCTTGTAAAGCCTTGATGACGATCAAATAATCGTCGGGTTTTTCGCCCTCCTGTCCCGTGTAATAGAGCAGCGGACGGCCCACCGACAGTTTGGCGAAGGCTTTGTCGTAGCTTGACACCGAATTCATGAGTTTTTCATATTCCTCACCGGGCTCGATGTGCAGCGGCTGGATGATTGCTTCGCTGTAACCGTCCGCTTTCAACCGCTCCAATGCTTGCTTTTCGGTGTCAAATTTTAAGCCGCGATCGGCCAGTCTTTGAATGATGATCCGGGAGGTAAAGGCTTCCCGGACTTCATAACCGGGGAAAGCGGCGCGGATTTTCTCCTTCACCGCCGCGGTGGTCACTTGGTGGGTATCCATGTAAGTGGTGCCGAAACTAACGACCAAGATGGCTTTTTTCACTGGCTTTGCCTCCGCGGCGTGAGTTTTTGGCCCAAAAGTCATTCCAAAATTAAAAGTTGTCAAAAGCGCGATCGTGATCAACCAAAAACTTTTTTTCATTGGTATCACTCCTTCATTCTCTGATTACTCTGGAATATCATCCGAATATAGCCGTAGGCCCTGGCATCACCTCCCATCAAGAACTCCTTACGCGGCTCGGGAGGCTCAATATCCAAAGGCGCACCAATCCAATAAAAATCCCGGCTAAAATAGCCGGGATGGAGTAATACGCGATTGCATAGAATCCCCTTCCCGTCGCTCGTAGGTATAACGGAGATTGTTCAATAGGCAGTTATCCTGGCTCTGGATCTTCGCTTACCCAAACCTTCCCAGAATTCTCATTCCAGTGGCATTCTCTTGGGCTTGCTCCCCATTACAGTGGCGGGACCGCGTCGGCGTTGCACCGTTCTTCCCTATTAAGCCCCGAAGGGCACCTATCTCATTCCATATTCAATTAGCGGTTATCTTATCAATCGATTCTAAAAGACACACCTGCGCTAAAGCGCGGGAACCAACAAATTTTCAGCAATTTCACTTTTTTATGGACTCGCCCATTACTTAACATAAATTCTATCATGAATTCGCCTAATGTCAATCCAATTCGCAACGAATGGGCCCTGGAAAATAATAAACCAACCCAAGCTTTCATTGGGATTCTCCGCTTTTATTCCGCAAAGGTGGCGGCTTCCTGTTTTTCATATCCGCCGCCACCCGACGCGTACCATTTTTATTCTGCTAACGATGTTTCAACCTAAACCAACCCCAACGCCCGCGCAATCTGCGCGATGAGGAAACAGACCAGAACCGCCACTCCGGTGGGAATTAACGCGGCCAGTAATGTCCATTTCACGCTTTGAGTCTCCTTGCGAATGGTCAGCAACGTTGTGGCGCAGGGAAAATGCAGCAGCGAAAAAAGGATCATATTCAAGGCGGTCAACCAGGTCCACCCGTTATTGATCAGGAGCCGGCGCAGGGCATCAATACTGTCCAGCTCGAGCATGGCTCCCTGAGACATGTAACACATCATTAGAATGGGCACAACAATTTCATTGGCGGGTAAGCCCAATAAGAAAGCCAGGATAATAAAACCATCCAATCCAAGCAGCTGCCCAAAGCCTTGGAGCCAGCCTGCCAAGTACCCGATAATGCTGAGATCCCCGATATGAATATTGGCCAGTATCCAAGTTATCGCGCCGGCCGGCGCCGCTACGACAACGGCCCTCATTAAGACAAACAGCGTCCGGTCTAGCACGGAACGGATTAGCAACGACCCTACTTTCGGTATCCGATAGGGCGGGAGCTCCAAGGTAAATGTGGAAGGAATCCCTTTCAACAAGGTTTTTGACAAAAGCCACGATACCGATAAGGTAATCAGAACTCCCAGGACAACGACCACGGCTACCAACCCCGACGCGGCGAAACTGTTGTAACCGCTCACGAATGCCCCCATAAACACCGCCGCCATGGCGATCAGTGTCGGAAACCGTCCGTTGCACGGCACGAAATTGTTGGTCAGGATCGCGATCATCCGCTCCCTGGGAGACTCGATAATCCGGCAGGCAATGATCCCCGCCGCGTTGCACCCAAATCCCATGCACATGGTGAGTACCTGTTTTCCGTGGGCGCCCGCTTTTTTAAAGAATTTATCCAGATTGAAAGCGACCCGGGGGAGATAGCCCAGATCCTCAAGGAATGTAAAAAGCGGGAAGAAGATGGCCATCGGCGGCAACATCACCGATACCACCCAGGCTAAGCCACGATACATACCCAAAACTAAAACGCCATGCAGCCATGCTGGCGCACCCGCCCACCGGAAAAGCTCGGTTAATTTATCTTGAAATCCAAAGAGGACATTGGCGATCATTTCAGAAGGAACATTTGCTCCGCTAATTGTCAACCAGAAAACCAGACCCAGTAAAGCAATCATTAATGGAAACCCAAAGATTTTCGATGTAACGACGTTATCGATCTTCTGGTCCAGATCGCGCTTGAGGTTCTGGCCCCTTACGACTTTCCCGGCAATCTCCTGGGCTTGCTGGTAAATGTCCTTTACAACCTGATCCCTTACGGCGCCCAATTGATTCCGGAGGATTTGGGCCTTGCTCATGATCTGATTGAAATCAATCTCTCCATTATTCATAACAGTGAGCCTCCCCGCGCCGGATGGCGAGTGGTTCTTGACGCTGATCCTTTTTCAGATGATGGAGCATCTCCGTAATCATCGTCGCATCGCCATCCAAGAGACGCATTGCCGCCCAACGGCTATTGAACTTCCCCTGCAGCAAAGTTTCGACGTCGTTTTGGAGTTGGTTTATGGCATTCTCAATGCTTTCATTATAAATCAATGGGTGCGGGCAAATTGGTTTCTTTTCGATGGCCACTTTGTGGATGGCGTCTTTCAATTCTGTCAGTCCAACTTTATCCCTGGCTACCGCCGGGATAACCGGAATGCCCAGGATCTTTTCCAGCCCGGAACAGTCGATTGCAATGTTTTTCCGTTTTGCCTCATCGATGAGATTGACACAGAGAATCGTTTTCGTGGTGACCTCCATGACCTGTAAAACCAAGTTTAGGTTGCGTTCGATACAGGTGGCGTCCGCAACCACCACGGTGGCGTCGGGATTCCCAAAACAAATAAAGTCACGGGCCACTTGTTCGTCGGCCGAGTTGGCGAGGAGCGAGTAAGTTCCCGGCAGATCCACCAAGGTGATATTCTTGTTGCGATGCTGATAATTGCCCCTGGCTAAAATTACGGTTTTTCCGGGCCAATTGCCCGTATGCTGGTTGAGTCCAGTTAAGCCGTTAAAAACCGTGCTTTTTCCCGTATTCGGATTGCCTGCTAAGGCAATGATGGCATCGGCCTTGACCGATGACTGATTGAGTTCCTCCAGAAAAGCATGGATGCCGCTGGACTGGGCTGTAAGCCCCATCATATTTCCCTCCTTATTTTGGTAGTGACGGAATTTTTTAATTTATGGAACGAACCTTAATTTGACGGCTCTCCTCCGAGCGCAAGGCGATGACCGCTCCGCGAATCATATAGGCTACTGGATCCCCGGCCGGACTTTTCCGGATTGCTTCCACGATTGTCGATGGCACCAGGCCCAGATCCAAAAGGCGATTCCGAGTCGCTCCCTCTGAGCCGACATGTATCACTTGCGCTATCTTTCCCATTGGCAGACAGGTTAATTCAAATTCGGCCACACTCATTCCAGACACTCCTTTACCAGATTTATCGCGAAGTTGCCGGACTCAAAACTTATCCGGACACCCGAAAAGTTTTGCTTTAGGCTAACTCAATGCCAGTATATGAAGGGGTATAAAGGCATGTTACTAAAGGCACAAAAATGAAGTCAAAAAATTTCGCTTTCTCTTAAAATGACTAAAGCGTTGCGATAAACCCCGTCCGAAGGCCAGAGCGGATACAAAAGCTCAGAGAAGCAAGGGATCAAGTCGATTTTTAATTCTTTGAAAGAGTGATTTCCGAATTTGAGGACTTTATCACATGGCTTCTAAAATCTTTTTTTATTAAAAAAACTGCCTTCTGGCAGCTCTCTTCCTTCAAAGGTCAAAGTAAACCAAGTATAGAATCTTCACGCGCTTCATAGTTATGTCTTGGGTTATGAATTGTACAAGTTCTCTACAGGCTATGGAAAGCTTTTAATGGCTGGACTTCGTAAGGAGTGGTCGGATGAAAAAAATAAGTAGAATTTCGATGATCTTATTTTTGCTGTTTCTGGTAGCTTCTTCGGTTTTCGGAAATAGCCATGAACAGAGTATATATCAAGCTAGAGTCATACAGGTGGACAATACCCCAAAAAGCCCTGCAGAAATTCAACAGGTATTGATCCTAAAATTCATGGATGGTCCCTATACCGGTAAAACGACTAAAATCATTCATGAATTCAACGGCCATCCGACCGATCTTCAGTATTCAGCCGGTCATTTAGTCTTTATTCAGGAGTTTAATGACGTTTCACACCGACGCTTTGTCATTACCGGTCCGGTACGTGATGATGGGCTTTATATTTTAATCGCTATTTTTTTGGCATCCGTCGTCATTATCGCCGGATTCCAGGGGATTCGCTCGATTATCAGCTTGAGTTTGATTTTCATGGTCATTTTTATGTTTTAGTCCCCTTGGTGATTCGGGGAGCCAATCCCATCATGGTTACATTAATATTAGCGGCCCTTTCCACTATTTTTACTATCTTTTTTGTAAGCGGAATCAATCAGAAGACAGTAGCTGCCGTCATCGGCACAATCAGCGGTGTTGTCACTGCCGGCTTTTTAGCGTGGCATTTTGGGAATATGATTTTATTGACGGGTTATAGCGACGAATCCGTCCAAATGTTGCAATACACATCTACTGCTGCCAATTTTAAGGGCTTACTCTTCTCCGGAATTGTGATCGGCGCTTTGGGCGCCATTATGGATATTTCAGTTTCGATTGCTTCATCCATCACCGAGATAAAACAGTCTAACCCTCAAATCAGCTTCAACTCCCTTATTGCCAGTGGTTTTAGAGTGGGGAAAGACGCGATTAGTACGATGACCAATACATTAATCCTGGCTTATGTGGGCAGTTCGTTCCCGCTTTTGATGTTGTATCAAATACACCACACCCCTTATGACAAAATCATCAATAACGATGCCGTGGCGTCGGAAATCGTCCGGATGTTTGCCGGGAGTATCGGATTATTGGCTGCCGTTCCCATCACAGTCTTTATTTCCGCCTTTTTAAGTTATAATGATTCTTGAATCACATGATTTGCGAAAAAGCGGTGAAGTGTTCGTTAGAGTCTACTGAGCGACTGAAAGAGCTCTTTCAGCCACCCAAAGCGATCCGTCATTCACAAAACGTTCTCTTTCAGCTCCTCAACCCGATCCCTTATCCGCAAAACGACGCCCAAAGAAAAGAGAGCTCTTCCCTTTGAGCTCTCTACAATCACGCCAGCGGCAGGCTGAGCAGCACTAAATGAAGACCGTATTCAAACCAATCCCTCAACTCAGATTACTTTGGGCATCACCCGGGCGCGCTCCGGATTTTTGCTCCACCTTTCGGAATCGTCCCCTCCGGCTTCTCTTTCCCATCGTTTGACTAACGCAATATTGGTCAGGTAGTTTTGGTGGTTTTGCACCACGGTTTCCGGGTCCCAATCTTTTCGGGCTATCTCTTTCATTTCTTGGACGATATCCGGGTGTTGAGCCGCGATATTGTACTTTTCCTCCGGATCGCCGCTCAGGTCGAACAACAAGTCATATTCTTCATAACCAATATAGGTGATATATTTATATTTCCCCTTCCGGACCATTCTGGAGACGACGGTCTGTAGCCCGATCTCATCGGGATTACCCCCTGTCCTCAGAATGTGTCTGGACAAAATCTTCTCAAATCCGGGGATTGTGGAATTTTCGACACTGTGCGGCATCAAGGAGGTTAATTCCTTGATCTTCGCGGCGTACTTCTCCAGCATCGCCTCAGAAAATCCCGGGATTACGGTATTGATTGCCTCACACAGTACAGCCCGGTCCTTATCGTTTTCATTGCCCGTTAATTCAGGAACAAGGCTTCTGCCATCCTGAACCGGCGGAGGATTGGTGCCCGCGAGCTCACATAAGGTAGGTCCAAGATCCATGATGCTGACCGGAGTATTGATTTTGAGGCCCTTCTTGATACCTTTTCCCGCTACGATAAACGGGATTCTGGCCGCGGTCTCGAAATGGGTTTCCTTGCCGAATATTTTCCGTTCTCCGGCTTGATCGCCATGGTCGGAAAGATAAGTAAATACGCCCTCCCGGTTATTCCTTTCAAGATACTGGTTAAAGGCATCCCGTACCAATCCCAGATTGGCATCACAATTCTCGATCAAGCCAAAATAGGCGGCCCTTGCCCGAATCATAACCTCTTCCGGTACATCCAGTACCCTTTCCATGAGCACCGGATTCAGATATTCCGGAACGTTCCTGAAGGAGTCCGGAACCTTCATTCTTTCCTTATGGTAGAGGTAATTCTCGACCGGTGCAATATATGGGAAATGCGGGGCATAGACGCCGACAACAATACATTGCGGCTTCTCATGATCCTGGCCCAGATATGCCAATGCCGCGCGGACCACGTCTTTATCATACTCCATAACCGGCGAGTCCCCTCCGCCGGCCACGTTCAGACACCATGGATCAGCAAAGCCCGATTGAGTGACACCTCTTTCCGCCTTCAGCTTTTGCATGGGCCGGTTCCAAGTGACAGGCGACATGTCCCCTACCAGTCTCTTCGTAAAACCGTGGCGCTGGTTGGTCCCGACGAACATCATCCGGCCGATGAGCACCGTCTCATATCCGGCGGCGACCAGTGAATGCAAAAAAGTCGCCGAAGTTTCCGGAATCGCGCCGTCATTGGAGAATACTCCCGTCTTTGTGGGCAACTTGCCCATCAACATGGAGATCCTGGCCGGCACGCATAAGGGGCAGGAGGTATAAGCCGCCGCAAAAGAGGTGCCATTCTCACATAGTTTCTCCATATTGGGAGTTCTGGCCGGCCCTCCTTCATATGAGGAGAACCCGGGGGTGTGTTCATCGCTCATAAAGACTAACAAATCCGGTTTTGACATTCGTCCATGCATTCCTTTCAATTTGAATTGGGAGGAAGTCCGATCTGATCATGATGGCTTTTATCATTTCAAATGATATCCTCAGACCAGGCCCAGCCTTTCCAGCTGCTCTTCCGGAGCGTCATGTTTCCGCAGCGTTCCAATTAAAGCTTGGACCATTTGCGCTTCGATCGCTCCATCGACGCTCGGGTGTTCCTGCGCATAATCTTTTGCGATGTCAAACAATAAATTCCGCTCAAGCAAATCGCTCCGCCGGTTGAATGCCTGAGTTTGATCCTGAAGCCGCACCACGTTGCCGGGAATTTTAAAAACGGGATAAGAGGTCCAGGTTAAAAACCGGCCGGTTTCGATCTTGGATATATCACTCAGGCAGCTGTTATTTAAATATTGGTTTAGCGTGGTCGGCATCGCGGTGTATAGATATAACGGATCATTGGACTTTCTGACCGCGGCGCGGAAATAGCTATACCGTCCGTCGGTAATATTGACATCCCTGCCGAAATAGCCGTAAAGAGCGTACTCCCGAATCCGTGCCGAAGGTGCGTTGACCAATGACAGCCACGAACCGCCATGAAGTTTATTGGGGCATTCCCGCGCTTCAATTCCGAAATACTCCAACAGCGTCGGCAAAAGATCAATATTCTGGGTTAACGCTCCGACCCGGCTGCCGCTGTATTGATCCCCGGGAAGATGCAGCATCAAAGGGATATGAAATACCTCGTTATAAGCCGGCATATAATTTTTGGCCATCAATCCGTGCTCACCCAACATATAGCCGTGATCCGCCGTTAAGGCCACCAGCGTGTCATCCCACAGCTTCTGCCGGTCCATCACATCCAGCACTTTGCCGAACCAGTGATCGGCCATGGTCAATAACGCCGCATACCGTTTCCGGATATGCTCCAACGCCTCGGACGGCACATTAACCGGTTTGTATTCGGGCCATTGATATAACGGACCGGCATAGCGATCGTCGTATTGCGCCAAATATTCCGGCGGGAAATCAAACGGTTCATGGGGATCGAACACTTCGACCCAGAGGAGATAATTATCGGCATCCCGGTTGTTCTCCAACCACTCCGCAGCCGCCCGCAAGGTCATGGGTCCGGGATAATCCTGCTCGTGACGGAATTTCATCCGATTCAGTCCGTATTGAGGAGTAAATTTCCCGAGGTGCAGCGGAAGTTCGTCTTTATTGACCCGGGATACCCAAGGGTCATTTTCCTGACCGCGGATACAGTCCCAGGTATCGAATTGCTGACAATAATTCTCGCCGCCGATCCGCAAATAGTGGTAATGATCCGTAGCCATATGGGTGAAAATGCCATGTTGCCGCAGGGCTTGCGGCAGCGTATAATCAAACGGTTCAATCGGTCCCCAATTCCGTTCGAGAAAATTCAGCCTGCCGGTGAAAAGGTCGCGGCGGGCCGGTACACACGGGGCGGAACCCACCCAATGATTGTCAAAAATCACGGACCGTGCGGCGAATCGCCTAAAATTGGGCGCATGGACCCAATCATTCCCGTAGGAAGGTAAGTACCGCCGGTTAAGCGTGTCAAATAAAAATACGATGGCCTTCATTCTCCATTAACCTTTCATCTTATCCATACAACCGGTCCATTCTTATTTACAGGCAGGTAATGTCATAACTGCAGATAAAGCATTCTCCCGGAGCAAGTCCTTGGATACCCGGTTTATGCTCCAATTCATCCGCGGAATCGGCAATGACGCTGGTGATGCCGTACCAAGGCTCTATACAGACAAACGGCGCCTGATTGGCAGGCGACCATATTCCCAAATACGGGAACCCCGGGAATCGCAGTCTGACCTGTTTACCGCTTTTTTGATCTTCCAAGGTAACTTGCTCTGATGTAAGGTTCTTCATGATATATACCTTGGCATTGCTGTCAAAATCGACTGTAGCCAGGTCAATGATATTTTGATCGCTTAAAAACGGTTCTTCCCGGCCCGTTAAATAACCCAGTTCATTCACCAGGCGATTGACTGTCTCGTTTCTCTCAAAAATCAACCGGCCCGCTTTTTTACCTTCCGAATTTAAACTGCAATGAAACCCGGGATGTCCGCCAATCGAAAACCACATTTGCCGGGAACCGGTATTTTCCACGCGATATTCCGTGGTTATCGTTGAATTTTGCAGCCGGTAACGAACGTCTAGCCGGAACTCAAACGGATATTGAGATAAAGTCGCCTGGCTATGGGTCAAGGAAAAACTGATTTCGTCGGCATCGTTTTGCCAGCATTCAAAGTCCGATTTTGCCGCAAAGCCGTGCCGTTGCATGCGGTATTCTTTTCCGTCATACCGATATTTTCCCTGATTTAAATTGCCGATGATCGGAAAGAGAACCGGCGCTCGGCTCCCCCAAAACGCCGGTTCTCCCTGCCACAAATATGGATACCCATCGGATTTTCCGATTACCTCAAGAAGCTCTGCCCCCTTTTTAGAAACTACCATCTTTAAAAAATCATTTTCCAATGTGTATATTTCCAACAGGACACACTCCCTTTGATAATCAATCCGTTGGGTAATCCATGCCAAAACGGGGTCTTCATAACAGTTATTTCCCAAAAATCCCCTCAAGTTCTTTCTTTATGGAAAGATCGATTTCTTTCAAAGCCTGCATCGGCGTTTTTCTACCGGTGTATACTTGTTCATAAGCGCTCCGGATAAATTTGGTAAAAATACTAGACCAAGATGTAACCGGCATCCCTTTTCCATATTGGGTATATTCCACGATTGCCTTATTTAATTTGGGATTTAACTGAATGTAATCATCTTCTAATGATTTGCGGACAACGGGGATATTTATTTCTTTGGCGCGCTTCATCATCTGTTCCTTGCTCATCATAAACTTGATAAATTCCCAGGACTGGTTCTTATATTTTGATTTCGCGCCCATGGTAAAGAGGCGATAACCACAGAAAGCGGATTTGGCATTTTTCTTGAGAACCGGCGCATAGGCCAATTTGTCACTCATCGAGGAATCTTTCGCCAAAAGCTTGCTGATTTGGCCGATGTTAATAAAACACATCGCCGCATTTCCTTTCATGAAAGGGAAATCGTCCAGTTTTGCACCATCATAGGGAATCGACTGATCCTTCATGCTTGTCATAAACTCTAAGGCATCGGCACTCTTTTTATTTACGAAAGCGGTCTTTTCTTTTCGCTCGTCAATTACCAAGGAGCCTGCCTGACGCATAAAAGCCAGTAAAGAGGTTTCGGCATCAATCGCCGGCACATCATATCCTGAACGAATGACAGCCCCGGAACTGTCTTTTTTGACCAACTTATAAGCATACTGACGGAGTTCTTCCCAAGTCGTCGGCGGTTTCGCCGGATCCAAGCCTGCTTCTTTAAAGTAGTCAGTCCGGTAAGTCAAAATTTGTGGAGCAGGATAATAACCAATTCCATATTGTTTTCCTTTATAGGCGCCGACATTCAACGCGCTTTCCATCAAATCTCCCTTTTCACTCCATTGCCTGAGATACGGACGCAAATCGGCAAAATCGCCCTTCGACCCCCTGGTTCCGATGAATACTAAATACGAGGAGAAAACATCCGGGTAATCGTTATTCAACAGTGCCGCGTTTAATTTCAATTCAACATCCGTATTATTGGTGGGCAATCTCGTGATTTCCACCTTGATTTGGGGATACATTTTTTCAAACTCTTTGACTGCATCCATAAAATAGGCATCATTGACCGTTCCCTCGGTTGGAAACCAAAACTTAATGGTAGCCGCATCTAATTTCTTCGCTCCTTGAGCGATTCCTGATTCGCTGAAAAATAGCCCAAGCGTCGAAACCAATACCAATATCAAAGCCAGTACTTTTTTCATCATTCCTCTACCTCCCAATTTTCAAGTAAAATACCGCTACTTTTGCATATTTTGTTTTGACACCACCTTCTCCTCCCTTAAACTTGATCCAGTCTCAAGATTCCGTGAATTGTGTCCCTATTTCATTCCGGTGGAAGCGATCCCCTCGACAAAATACTTTTGCGCTCCTAAAAAGACGGCGATTAGCGGCAAGGTAATGACCGCGGTTGCTGCCATCAATAAATTCCAGTGCACTTCATTTTCCGTACGAAACACGGTCAAAGCCAGCTGTACTGTTTTCATGGCATCCGTTTGCGTGATTATCAGCGGCCAGATATACTCCGACCATACCTGAGTAGTTTTTAAAGCTGCCAGAGTAGCAAAAACAGGGAGACTGAGCGGCATATAAATATAATAAAAGGCTTTTATCCTTCCCAATCCGTCGATCTTGGCGGCGTCATCCAAAGAAGAGGGAAAATTCATGAAAAATTGCCGGAATAGAAAAACACCAAACGCCCCGCCGATATAGGGTAGAATCATGCCCCAGTAAGAGTTGATAAAGCCATGTCCGCCATTACCGAACCAGTCATTTCCACCGACGAGGGGGATTTTACGCAAGATAGTAAATAGGGGGACCATACTGACTTGCTGGGGTACCATCATTCCGACCAGCGCTACCATAAACAAAAAATCCCTGCCTTTAAACTTCAATCGGGCAAAGGCGTACCCGGCGGTGGAATTAATCACTAAACTGATTAAAACCGATAACCCGGTGACCACAAACGAATTCCAAAAATACAACGACCAATTTCCAGTCTGCATCGCAATTCTGTAATTATCAAACATCCAAACCTTAGGAATGATTCGGAACGCGGGTTCCATCAGTTCGGCACCGCTCTTTAAAGAAGTGGATAGCATTAGCATAAACGGAAATAACATGATCAACGAAAGCAAGAACATGGCGCCAATCAACAATACCTTTTTTACTTGCGGTTTTATCATCTCTTTACTCAACCGATTTGCCTCCCTTATGCCGCTTCAAGATCATTGCCCTGATTGCCGTATTTGAAATTGAGCACAGTAATCGCAAAAACAATGATCAGGAGCAAGACCGCTTCCGCCGCCGCGTAACCTAGGGCCATTTCGTTGAAGGCACGGTTATAAATTTGATGGACAATGGTAGTCGTAGCATTCATCGGCCCCCCATTGGTCATGATCTGCACTTGCTCAAAAACCCGAAAGTTATTGATGAAACCCGTCACAAAAAGGAAAAAAGTAACTGGCCTTAACATTGGAAACGTGATATTCCAAAAACGCCGCCAAGCGGAAGCGCCGTCAATCTTAGCCGCTTCATAGAGATATCGCGGAATTGACTGGAGTCCGGCGATATAAACCACCATATAATAACCCACTGCTTTCCAAATGCTCACGACAATAATTGCGCCCAGCGCCGTAGTCGGTTCAAAAAGCCACTTTTGGCCCGGAAAACCGAATATCTTGACCATTCTGGTAAAAATCCCGTTCGACGGCTCAAACATCCACAACCAGATCATGGAAGCGGCGACCATTGAAGTGACATAGGGCGTGTAAAAACTGGTTCGAAAAAACTTTAAGCCGAATAGCTTTTCTTTTAAAAAAAGTGCGATTCCCAAACCCAAGCCCATCGTCAGCGGCAAGGTGAAAATTGTAAAGTAGAAAGAATTTAATAAAGATACCTTTAAGGTTTCATCATGCAACATAAAAAGATAATTCTTCCACCCCACGAAGTTCATTTGCATTAAATTGTAATCCGTAAAACTTAAATAGATATTGGCAAAAATGGGCGCCAATACAAAACAAAACGTAAACAGCCAAAACGGTGCAATTAAAACATAACCGACCGGGTCTTCTTCCAATGACTTCCATCTTTTCGTCTTATTTTTTATCGATATTTCCATCGTATTACCTCTTTACTCTAGAAAAGTTGTATAAACTTATTTTTTATAACCCGAATATGAAAACCGATCCTTTTAATGGTTATTTTTCCTCCTCTTTAAACATTTTCATGTTCTTATGGTGTAATTATCATTTCAAAAACGTTACAGCATCATCATATATCATTCACAAAAATTTCACAGTAAAGTCGTTCGCTAAAAATGTTGTCCAATTCAGTATTTACTTTGGAATAAACTATTTCTATCCATCCGTTCAGGAATAATGTTGTTCGATTCAGAATTTATCACTTGCCACTGAAGTGCCAGATAAAATAGGGTTTTTCCTTTTTATTCTTGCTTGACGAATCGCAGCCCCTTCATCATAATGAAAAATGAATGCAATGTTAAAATTGAGCTAAAGGAATCTTTCATATTTGTATGATGACTAAACTTCTTAGCTATCTTCAGCGATTCCTCCGTAGTATGTTCGGGAAGATATGGGTTTCGCAAATTACGCTCATCATCTTGCCGGTAGCCATCATCGGTTCACTCTCCTTTTACGCCTCGCAGCAGATTATCAATCATCAGTTAATCCGCCTCAATACGGCCGCTCTCACTCAAGTTGAAGGAAACCTCAGCACCTTGATTAACCGGGTATATCAGCTAGTAACTCTTTATCTGGTCGATTCGGACATTGAAAAAGCTTTAAAATCGAAATCAATGACTCCGCTGGAACGGCTTCAAAACGTCCGGACCGTCGAGGACAAAATCATGAATTATTCCCTGGCATTTGACCACTCTTATACTCATACCATGATTTTGGGAAAAAACGGCCTGCGTTACCTGACAAAGAACGATTCCAGCGCGGCGACTCTTGATGACTTTATCAACAAAGACTGGTACCCCAAACTTTTTAAAGCGCCCAACCATTTGCTGTGGTTAAATATGAATCCGGGTTTCGAAAGTATTCCCGGGCAAACACCGGTGCTTACATTCGTAAAAGCGATGGAAAACCAAGGTGTCTACGGAATCTACTTTTTTAGTTTGGAAGAATCTTTTCTGTATGACTTATATAAAAATGTGCCGGGTAACGAGAGTCAATTCTATATCGTCAATGGGAAAGGCAAAATTTTATCGCATAATCATCGGACCATGGTCGGACGCACCCTCCGCGGCATCGAGCTGGAAATGCTCTTGAACCACCGCCCTGCCGATGAAACGGAAACTGAAATCTATCGCCGTAACCACTTGATTACCCTGATTAAAAAGGTACACAATATGGACTGGTATATCGTTTATTCAGTTCCCGAGGCGACCCATTATCAAATTATAGGCGGTCTCAAAAGCAAAATTGCCTTCATTGCCTGCCTTTGTTTCCTGCTCTCCGCGATCATCGCCTATTTCATGGCGCGTTCTTTCTCTAACCCGCTGGTAGTCTTAACCCGGAGGGTACGCACCTATCTAACCCCGCTTTCCCAGGCTGAAAAAATTGCGGCCAACGCCTTTGAAATCGATTTGCTCAGTTCCGAATATGATATGTTGATTCAACGTTTGGATGATACGATTCACCAATTATTGCGCGAACAGGAAGAGAAACGAAAGGCGGAATTCCATTCGCTGCAAATGCAGATTAACCCTCATTTCCTATATAACACGCTCAATTCCATTAAATGTCTGGTTTGGACGAAACAGATCGAGCTGATTGAACCCACTTTAACCGCGCTGATCAAATTACTCCGCCAGACCGTCAGCTTGCAAGATGAGATCATTACTTTGGAAGAAGAGATCGAAAACATCCGCAATTATATCTATCTCCATCAGATCCGTACCGGCAAAAATATTGTTCTTAACATTCACCTGGCCGCCGGCTTGGAAAAATGCAGGCTGCCCAAATTGTTATTGCAGCCCATGATTGAAAACGCCATTTTTCACGGCATTGAGCCGAAAAATATTAACGGAACCATCGTTTTAGCCTGCACCGCCGCTCATCACAGGGTTACCATCGAAATTCAGGATAATGGCGTCGGAATGGATGAAGCCATGATCGACAAGATCCTGACGGATAACTACGCCAGCCATAATAACTTCTCCGGTATCGGAGTTCATAATGTTGATCGAAGAATCAAACTTTTATACGGCGACAGTTTCGGTCTCACCCTCAAAAGCGCGCCCGGAATCGGCACCCTGGTCATCATAACCTTGCCGGAAATCTATTGAATTGAAGGATGAGTCATGACGCCGATGGTCCAAACCCCTTTCAGGCCTTCGTATTTTCTTGCGGAGCTAACTTGATACTCAGATTATGCAATTCTCTCGAATAGGAGTAAGCCATGTACAAAATTCTGGTGGTTGATGATGAAAAATTACTCCGCCAAGGATTAATTCACTTGACGAACTGGACGGAACACGGTTATATCGTAACCGGCGAAGCCGCAAACGGCATTGAAGCGCTGCAATTTATTGGGACCAACCGTCCTGATATTGTAATTACCGATATTGTCATGCCCGTGATGGGCGGGATCGAGCTGATCAAAAAACTCCGTGAAGATGGCGATAATCTGCCGGTGATTATCGTCAGCAGTTACAGTGAGTTTCAATATGTCAGGGAAGCCTTACAACTCGGGGCAGTCGATTATCTCTTAAAACAGGAAATTAGCCCCGCCAGTTTGCTGCGGGTGATCGAAAAAGCCAGATCCAAAGCGGCGGAAAATGGTAGTGACTCCAGCAAAACCCCTTCCCGTAAGGAAGAGCATCTCGAACAATTATTTTTAAGCCTTTTAACCACTGAATCAATGGATAAAAAGATCTTTTTTGCGAATATCTCAGCATATGGTTTTGTGTTGCGTGACGAAAATCTACAACTCATTCTGCTTTGTCCCGAACAAGCGGCGCCATGGAAGGATATCAAGCTGAATTATCCCGCGGCAACACTGAAAAAAGCCGTTCTGGGATGTTTTCACCCGGAATTAACGCCATTCATCTTTTTTAGCAGTGAAAAAGTGATCACTTTGTTGCTGAATACCTCGCCTGCCGATGTCCCTCGGATTGAAGCCGCGTGCATTCAGGCTATCAATCAGCTGAATTCTTTGGGAAACGGCGCTTATGTCGCGGCGCTAAGCGAGACCTATTCCGGTATCGAACAAACCCGGAATATTTACTTTAAAACACTCCCGGTCGCTCAGTTCCGTTTCTACGACCATGCGCAACTTTTGTTCAAATTTACTGAATATGAAGGAAAGATCGATGTTCCCATCGTGGACTATAAACAGCTGGCCGCCTGGTTGGAAAAATCCGATTTCGAGGGATTGTACAGTTCGATTGCGGGGTATATCAATTTCAGCTTGGAAAATGAGCGGTACTTTGAGCCTTACGAATTAAAAAAAATGTTGGTGGAAGTGTTTAATTATTTGCTTTTTTACCTCAGTGAGAGCGGTTTTGAGATGACCGATATCAAGGAAAACCGGTTCCAATATATTAAAATGATCGAAGACGCTCGATCAATGCCTGAGCTGTTGAAGGATTTTAAGAATATAACGGATCTGGTTGGCATCAAGCATACAACAGGCGTTAAGAGATATAGCGAACTGATCACCGGAGTCATCGATTATATAAAGAATAATTTCGGTAAAGACATCTCGTTAACGACCGCATCATCCTATCTCCATGTCAATAAGAATTATCTTTGCGATCTTTTCAAGCAACAGACCGGGGAAAACTTTAGTGATTATCTGATCCACATCCGTTTGGAAAAAGCGAAGGAAATTTTGAAAACCAGCCATCTCAGCATCGCGGTCGTGGGAGAACAAGTAGGCTATCCAAATCCCAGCTATTTCGCGCAACTCTTCAAAAAGCACCTGGGAATCACGCCGCTTGAATACCGGAACCTTTATCGAAAGTGATTTGCCACTTTACATTGTCTAAAAATACAAAGAAAGCCCGGTGACCAAGGATCTCCGGGCTTTTTGGACCGTTGCCTCCCAGAACTTAAGATGATATCCGTACCATCCTTCATAAATTTCCATCGCTTCGATAAAGAGTATGGTTGAATATCAAGGGCGTTTTTTCTGTCGACAAGGAAATCATCTATACTCTTCATCATCCAAAAGATTTGTATTATTATAATTCTAGAAAAACTGCTAAGGGTAAATTCTAAAACTGACTATCAAGAAGTCTCAGCAAAGGGTTTCCTATCGAACATTTGTTTGATATAATAAATCTGGAGTATCAAGTTTACTCCGCAAACATCCTATTGTTTCTGTACCCCCAAGTAAGGAGAACCCTATCTGTCACTTTGAATAAAGGAATTGAAGGATAAGTCATGACGCCTATGGACCTAACCCTCGCCCCAATGTCGTCAAGCGATCGTGGAAAAATTTAGCTGACGAAATTGAACGCCAACCGGGCGATAAATCACCCGGCTACAAGACGAAAGGACCTTGAAAGGCCCTAAAAACGGGATAAAATATTTTGCTGAAAATTAGCCACGGAAGGGGCTGCGCGTACTGCCATCCCTGGCCGCTTGCCTTTAGCCGTCCTGGCTCGGACTTCCATCTTGTAGCCGGGGCATTCATGCCCCGGTTGGCCCGCATATCGTCTACATCGTAGGCACCGTTGAAATCAAATTCCAAGATATGTAATCATCGCTTGACGACATTGACCCTCGCCCTTCCCCGGAGCAGCCTATGAAAGCAGATTATACAAGGGGAAAGGTAACCTTGGGCTTCGAACTCTAAGAGCTAAAACCTTCAACGCCTTATGACTTTTTTCAAGCAGCAACCGATGCTTTCGCACTGAAAGGCATTTAGAGATTAGCGGCTATGGGTTACCCTTCCCGTCGAATCGGCTTCCCTGAACAACTTCTCTAGGGAAGGGCGAGGGTTAGGTCCAAATCCCTATCATGCCTTCGTATTTTCTTGCGGAGCTAACTTGATAGTCAGAATTCTAAATTCAAAAAAATAAGGAGGATAAACATGAAATTTTTGTGGACGTCCATCTATGTAAAGAATATGGATGAAGCGATCGCTTTTTATTCCAACCTGACCGGACTTCAAGTGTTGAAGCGTTTTCCCGCGAGACCTGGAATGGAAATAACTTTTATGGGCAACGGCACTACCGATGAAACACTGGTTGAACTCCTAACGGATAGCAACAATAGCGCGGTCCATTACAGTGAATTCATATCGATCGGTTTTGCTGTCGATTCGGTTGACGCAATGCTGGATAAGGTAAAAAGTGAAAACATTCCTGTACACAGTGGACCGTTTGAAACTCCCGGCTCCAAATTTTTCTGTATCAAAGATCCGAATGGCCTGACTGTTCAGTTTTTTCAGCAAAAATAATGGTTATTTTTTAACCGCATGTCGGCTCAACCTCACGGGAAAACAAAGCAGCTGTTAAAAAAGTTTTAAGCCTGATGTCCGAAGATCATCAGGCTTTTTTGGCCGTTGCCCACCGGCTTCACCCCGCTTTGGGCAGGCGTTTACTTTCTGTGGCATTTCATTGCCTAAAATGAACACAAAGGATAAAAAATAAACGCCTCTGTTTCTCTTTTTGGGCAATCCGTCAAAGGCATCCGTCGCGGGTCACAAATGGTCAGTGATTATAACCTTTGGTCGGTGATGCCGAATTCGCGCCAGGTGGATTTGGGGAAGATCCGTTTCACCTGGGCGCGGGCGTCCGAGTAAGTCAGTTGAATCTGGCCGAGTTTGGCCTGGATCTCCTCGGTCTTCTCCATCATCCGGGCTTTGCAGGCCAACTGGGCATTGTGGGCGTCGACCAGCGCCTGATAATCGGCGCTGAATTGCGTCATGAACGCCGCATCAAGGCCCCGTTTCTCCAAGGGCTCGGCATGAGCTTGCATCCCGGCGATCATTTCGGCAACCCGGGCCAGTTTGGCGTCGAGCGAGCGGGACGGGCCGGATTTTTGGGCTGGATCCTCGGTTGAATCGATGGTTGGATGAGTCAATTCGTTTACCTCTTGTGACATGATCATTGCCTCCTGTAAATAGAATGGGTAGAATGAACCCTTCCGGAAGGTTGCATCATGGCTATATTATACCGCGAACGTTATTTTTAGTCAATGAGTTTTGTTGATTTTGTGGAATAATTTTTTATTATTGTAACTGATTATTATTTTAGCTCAGCAAATGAATTAGCGCATGATACTCAACGGGACCATGTCTAAAATGATAACTACGGAAATTGAAGCTGAAATTTTCGGACTGAACTCACCCCCTCGGTCCCCCTCTCTTTTTTGACGATTTACCAGGCATGTCTTATCAGAAAGAGAGGGGGCGGGTAGGGTCAACCAAAATTAACCAAAAGTCGCTAGGGGGTGAGTTTGATTTATCCCTCTGTCTACTGAGTTAACTTGATACTCAGAAAACTATTTAAACCGGCCAATTTTTAAACCCGTCGAATTCGACGGGTTTAAAATCCGGATTGTTCAATTGCTCCCAGATTCCTAAAAACTCAATCGTATTCCTGTTTCTGAGCCAATTTCTGATTCAATCATCTATCCGATCGGAACTTTTATATCTGGCAATATCGGTAATGCAGATATAATCCTCGTCGTTTTGAGAGTAAACAGCGATTTCGTTATTTAAAACATTGATTTTGGCCATTATTCTCCCTCCACATTCAAAAACGATAATTTTCATCGTGCCAAATCATGATTGAAAGACAACTCTATTAGCACAACAGGTTAATTATAAATTTCTCGAGAGTGTCTTTGCTCCAATTTTTTCAAAAACCCGGTAGTTTTTTTAGAAACTTTTTTTAATCTTATTTTAAACCATAGTAAGTTCCAGTTTATGCTTAACCTTTTCCCAACCAGGGAACATCGAGTCGAGTAGCTTATAAAATTCGGGGCTATGATCATGATATTTCAAGTGACACAATTCATGGATTAAAACATAATCAATACATTCCTTCGGCGCCTTGACTAGATCGGTATTGAGCGTCATTGTACCTTTTTTAGATAAGCTCCCCCATCTTTTCTTCATCCTTTTTATCGATATTGATGGTTTGACAAGGGAAAGGTTATTAAACTTAGGCCAACAACGTTCCATGCTCTCATTGAATTGCGAAACAGCTTTATCAAAATACCATCTATTTAATAGCTTTTGGACTATTTCCGGAGTCGGTTCATCACGACAGGTAATCTGAAAGAAACCACGGGATAACTTAACACTATCCTCATGGCCCACTAAAACCTTTAGTCGATATTGTTTCCCACAGTAGAGGTGCGTTTCACCATTCACATAACATCGGCTTGGTGTTCTCGGGGTATATTGTTTAAAGTAGGTCAGTTGTCGAATAATCCATCTTGCTCTCTGTTTTATCTTTTTTTCAACCATTAAAATATCCGAGTCCATTGGTACCTTAACGAAAACCGTGCTATCCGGATGAACCGCAATTTCCATAGTCTTTCTTTCGCAATAAGCGAGGTTATATTCAAAGGTCCTCCGTCCATAAACAAACGGACGCTTATCCTGCTTCTGTATTGTTAACTCCATCATCTGTAACTCCTATGCTTCGCCACCTGTAAGACCTTTTCTATGATTTCATCCATTTGATTCAATGACAATTCAATACCTCTTTCTGTTTTTAACTCATCATAAAGGTAGTCATCAATCTCATTTATCGTTTGCTTCTGAGCGTCTCCATCATCCCAAAAATTAACTTTATCATTCTTTTCCAAAATATCCTGTATCGCAATCGCTGCGTCTGCACTAATCGATTTAAGATCCGATTCACTAAGGTTATTTTGTTCTAGGAATGGTTTCAGCACTCCGTAATAAGCCATGGCATCTTCGTTGTCTGAGATTTCTTCAGGGACGTCATCATGTACCTTGTGAACAACTTTATGCCTAACATCAACAATTTTATTTAGGTAGTCTAAGTCCGAAATTCTTTTTGCTCTGAAGTCTTCAATAGCCTGTTGGATCAGTTTTGAAAATTTTTCATAAAAAGCCGGATCTTCATCCATTTTTTCCGTTATGACTTTTTTCATGGCATGAGCAATCATATCCGCTTTGGAGGCCGTGGTTTTCTTGATTTTATAGACCCCTTGTTCCTCTTTCACTTGGCTAAACATTTTGTCATCAAAGATATTAACCGGCTCATTAAGTTGGATGACCTCATTGGCCTGAATATGGGTATCAAGCAGCTTTTTAATCTTTGGTTCATAATCTCTGTAATCAATCGCTTCAGCATAACGCATCTTAACAGATACCTTAAGCGACTGAAACTTCCTTAAATCCGACTTATATCTCGACAAAGTATTTTCATCCGTTTCTGATAAAAATTTGTCTGAAGAAAGGGCGATGGCTAAGTTTTTACTGAATTCGGAAAGACGACTATAAAACTCTTCCCTCAGCTCTTCATCTGCGAGTAATATTTCATACGCCTCTTCATCATACGAACTCTTTACAGTTTTAAAAAGATCCCATAGGTCCGAATAGCGTTCCGGCAATTTTTCGATTTCACTGTTGATAGAGGTTATTGTACCGGTAAGATCGGCTTCGTCGAACCCCTCAAACGCGCTATACATGGTCAGCGCTTTGTCCAACTCTCCAAGAACACTTGCATAATCCACAATGAATCCAAATTCTTTGCCTTCATAGAGTCGGTTTACCCGCGCAATTGCCTGTAATAAAGTATGCTCTTTAAGCACCCTACACAAATAAAGAACCGTGTTTCTTGGAGCATCAAATCCAGTCAACAGCTTATCCACGACAATTAAGATCTCCGGTTCGCTGCCATGTTTGAACTGATTGATGATTTGCTTTGTATATTCTTCCTCACTGCCATAACGCTTCATCATTTTATTCCAAAACTTAACTACTTCATCAGAGACTTCCTCATCGCTCTCGTCGTAACCCTCCCGCATGTCAGGAGGCGAGATAACAACCTCCGAGGTAACGATGCCAATTTCATTGAGATATTCGTTATATTTAAGCGCGGAAGGTTTACCCGGCGCGACCAGTTGCGCCTTAAAACCGGTTCCTTGCCAATTGGATCGGAAATGTTCACTGATATCAAATGCCCGCATGTAAATAACCTGATCCGCTTTATTCAGCATTTCAGCCCGAGCGTACTTACGCTTAAGATCCGCTTGCTGTTCTTTGGATAGCCCTTGGGTGTGGCGTTCAAACCACAAATCGACCGCAGTCTGATTCTGAGTCATTTCCACATGCCGTCCTTCATACAAAAGCGGAACAACCGCGCCGTCTTCTACCGCCTGGGTGATTGAGTAGTGTGGTTCAATTAGCTTGCCGAATTTTATAAAATTGTTCTTTTCTTTTTTTAACAACGGAGTTCCTGTAAATCCCAGATAACAAGCACGGGGAAACATCTGTCGCATCCGGGCGGAAAACGATCCGAACTGAGTACGATGACTTTCATCGACTAGAATAAAAATATCGGGAGAATTATCTTCATACTTTGTTACCGCATAAGCCTTGTCAAACTTATGAATAAGTGTCGTGATGATACCCGATTGTTTTTCGGCCACTAACTCCAACAGGTTTCTTCCCGATGTTGCCCGATTGGCTTCAAGTCCGCACACGACAAAAGTATTACCAAGCTGCTTATCCAAATCATCGCGATCGGTAACCAGCACAATGCGGGGATTGACAATTTCCGGATCTAAGACCAAATTACGAACCAGCATAACCATAGTTAGAGATTTTCCGGAGCCTTGCGTATGCCAGACAACACCACCCTTACGCGAGCCGGTATTGTCAAATTGCTTCACCCGGTTTAACGTTGCTTTAATGACAAAATATTGCTGATAACGGGCTATTTTGCGAATTCCGCCATCAAACACAGTAAATTTCCATGACAACTCCAGCAATCGCTCTGGACGGCATAATACATAAAAAGCTTTATCCTGCTCGGTAACAAATCGGTTTTCCTCCAATAAAGCCGGATCCATTTGAAGTGTGTCGACAATCTTGGCAATAACCTGTTGATCCAATGGTTTGTTTACAAGTTCTTGCAGCTTATTAAATTCCTGTTCTCCTCTGTTCAAATGCGCTTCTTTCCAGACCCCCCAAAACTTTGCCGGAGTCCCCGTTGTGGCATACATGGCGCTATTCTTGTTTACCGCTAGAACCATCTGAGTATAAATGAAAAGTTTCGGAATAAAGTCATCATTCTGATTCCTGATAGACTGAGAGACTGCTTGTTCTATCTCGACTTGCGGCGCCTTACATTCAATCACGCAAAAGGGGATGCCGTTTACAAACAAAACAATATCCGGTCGCGCCGTCTCCGTACTCCGTGCGCGTTCAACACGATATTCAACGGTGACATGATAGCGGTTTCGATCCGGATTACGCCAATCGATGTAGTTCAGATTGAAACTTTTCGAATCACCTTCAATGGTCTGCTCCATGGCGGTACCAAGGGTGATCAGGTCATAAATCGCCTCGTTGGTTTTTAGCAAACCGTCATATTTTACATTTTTCAGCTTCTGAATCGCGGTCTGAATATTCTCCTCGCTGAAAAGATATTCGTTTCCTTTATACCGGATACGGTTAATTTCCTTTAATTGACTCCGCAAGATGTTTTCCAGCAGCACATTGGATGTCCTGTTCTGTCGTTCGCGAAGCGTTTCGGCAGGTGTTAAATATTCAAAGCCCATGCTGATGAGCAGCTGCAAAGCAGGGATTTGAGAAAGATGTTTTTCGTTTGTCTCAAAGTGACTCATAACTTGACCTCCAATGCATGACAATAGGATCTACAACCCGACCAACAAGGAAATATATAACAATTATCTATATTTGTTAATAATTTCGAGCTTAATTCTCCATGTTCCGGTGAGCATTTTCTGCATCAACCCGCTTTTTTGAATCTTATACTTGTCTGCCAGTTGCTTAAGGAGATCGATTTCCTCCCTTGCAGTAATTACATATTCCGCAATAGCTTTTTGAGCAGTTTCATCTACTGGCAAATGGAGTTTCTTGCTAATGAATGTTTTATTTGTAATTGCAAGCGTGTTTTTCGCCCCCTTTTGAATAAGGGAATAGAGATAGTTACGAGCCCTTGTTGGAGAGCTAAAATAGAAATCGATCACAATTCCCAAATGAAAACTCTTAGGAGTAAACACGCCATAAAGAGGAGAAACGATAACATCCTTAGAAACATAGCTCTGCTTTACAACTCCCAAAGGGAAATTACCAGTTGGGCTTTTGGTATAAACAATGTCACCGTAATGGGCGCAGTTATAGTTTTCCGTATTTGATGCTGAAAAGGATCTCCCTAAGTGTTCAATCTGATTCACAAGCCCTTTATGGACGGATACAGAGTAGACTTCTTCATTCCCGGTACTTTTATCACCATGCTCAATAAGTACGTCTTTCAACCTTATTGATTTCCATCCCTTATAGTTACAGGCATTCTTGCGATTAAAAAGTTCCCTACCATAAGCATCCAATCTTTGTTCCTTCGCCCTAATCAACCGCTCGGTCTTCTCGATGGCCTCATCCCAAGTTGAAAGCAAATCGGCAATGGCTTTTTGTTCAGGAATAGGAGGAATAGCTATATTTAGGTTTTCAAGCAAATCTATATTTAACCGTCCAGTACCATGACCAGCGGAATCAACAAGACCAAGCAATTCCCTTTTTTTAGATTTAAGAAACATTAGAAGATAATTGGGATCAACATCTTTCTTTGGAATCAAAGCTTTGATATCTTGATTAAAAGCTAAATCACGACCTGCTAAACAAACAGGAACATCTTTGAATAAAGTCATACCCCTTACCAATATTAAAAGAGAATTCTTTGGTGCTATTTTAGCATGGTTGGTCCCTTCATCTGTAAGTCGGTCGATTGAGTTTTCAAGAACTGGGACTTTGAGATCCTTAGCAGTTATCCAGGGGAAATTACCGCCCCAATAATTATTATTATTTTTACTAGGTGTTCCCCCAGATTTCAAAACACCTGCCTCTTTTAAAGGAATAATTTTTGTATTTTTAACTTCTCTCGAAATTTTTTCATTCATCCCTGAATCTCCTTAATCTTCTCTGCAATCTTTCCAAGAACCATTGCAAGCTCATTATCGATTTTCAATTCATACTTAGTCCTGTTCATTCACAGCCCCGCCATCCGGCAGCTCACTGTCCTTAATCAACTTCTTTTCCGCCGATTTCACCCGGCGCTCCAGTTTCTTCAAGTCCTCTTCGGGCGGCAGCTCTTCCGGCTTGATCCCTCTTTCACCCAAGATATTGCGGACACTGGTATTATTCTGCACATGCTCCGAAGTGATCGCGATTTCGCCATATAAATCATGTTGTTTTACATTATAATTGGTAATCTCGGTCGCCAGATTTTTAGCGGCGATGGTTACAGTAGGTAAAAAATCAGCTAAAGGCCGGTTCTGAGGGATATTAAGTTTATCTTTCATCTGGGCGGTGGTGTTTCCGCCAAATAAAGCGGCGTCGCCTTTCGAACGGATGCGGCCAAATCCTTTATCATCCACGCCCCGTTCATAAATATTTCTTGATAGCTCTGCTTCCGACTCCGTCAGTTTTTGACGCGCCTGAAGACGTTCGTGCAAGCGGATCCGTTCTTCTATCAGTTCCTGTTTTCGGGTTTGTAATGCAAAATAAGTTTGGGCGAAAGCAATGGTCTCCTTGCGCGGGTCGCCATTTTGAGCAATAAGGTAACAAGCATAACGGGTCAACATCACATCATCAACCGGGCGCTCAGCGCTGGAGCCGATTTTGACCATTTTGGTGACGTCAACAAAATGGTTTTTTACTTCAGTGCCGGAATTCCGAGCAGCTTCTTTGGCTTTATCGATCACATTAAGGAAATTGCGCCAATCGCTATATTCCAATACTTCTTGCAAATCCCTGGCAAACCAATATTCAATATCAGAATCCGGAACCTGTTGAACAATGGAATTAAAGGCATTTGTCAAAACAACTATCGTATTATTGTCCATGCTTTCGACCCCCTTATCTCAAAAGATTTTTAACCCCGTTTACCGTTGAATCTCCTTCAACTTCTCCGCCATCTTCGCCCTTACTTCCGCCAGTTCTTTTTCCAATTGATCTATTTCCAACTGAACCGCATCGATATCGATCTCCGCTTCCTCTTCAAACGTATCCACATAACGCGGAATATTGAGATTGAAGTCGTTGTCCTTGATCTCCGCGAAGTCCGCGACATGGGCGTATTTCTCCACCTCAGTCCGGGCGGTGTAGGTCTCCATGACCTTTGCCAGATGCTCGTCCGAGAGCGTATTCTGGTTCTTCCCGGAGAGATACTCCCGGCTGGCATCGATGAATAAAACATCCTTACAATCTTCCCGTACTCCGCCCTTTTCCCGGGAGCGGTCAAAGACCAGGATGGCTACTGGAATATTGGTGGTCGGAAAAAGATTGCCCGGCAGTCCGACTACCGCATCGAGCAGATTTTCCTCGATCATCTTTTGCCGGATACGCCCTTCGGCCGCTCCCCGAAAGAGCACTCCGTGAGGGACAACCACGGCAACCCGACCTTCTTTTTCTAGCGCCGTCTCTACCATATGGCTGATAAAAGCCCAATCACCTTTACTGGCCGGTGGCACGCCGCGCCAAAACCGGTTATACTGATCGCTCTCGGCATTTTCCGCGCCCCATTTATCTAAGGAGAAGGGGGGATTGGCCACCACGCAGTTGAATCTCATGAGACGGTCGTTTTCCACCAGTAGCGGACTATTTAAGGTGTCGCACCATTCAATCCGGGCGCTGTCAAAACTATGCAGGAACATATTCATGCGGCAGAGCGCCCAGGTACTGCCATTGGATTCTTGTCCAAATAAAGCAAAGTTGCGGTCCCCAACTTGTTTAGCCGCCTGGATCAAGAGACCGCCGGAGCCGCAAGCCGGATCACAAATACGATCTCCCGGCTTGGGCCCTGCAAGTTTGGCGACTAGTTCGGTGACTTTGAGCGGGGTAAAGAACTCCCCAGCCTTTTTACCCGAATCCGAAGCAAAACGCTCAATCAAGTAGATATAGGTATTACCGATCACATCCTCAGAAACGAGACTGGGTTTCATATTAAGCTGAGGTTTGTTGAAGTCTTCCAGCAGTTGCTTTAAACGACGATTACGATCTTTGGTTTTGCCAAGATTGGCTTCACTGTTAAAATCGATATTCCGGAAAACTCCTTCGAGTTTGGTTTTGTTAGATTCTTCAATATGATCGAGAACAATATTGATTAACTCACCGATGTTTGCCGCCGATCTACGGTCATAAAGGCTATAATAGGTAGCAGGAAACTCATCCAACATAACCTCTGCACCGGTTTTTTCGTTTTTTTCAGTCAGTTTAACCAACGGAAGAACAAAACGTTCACGCTCAAGTTTACGGCGGATGCGGGCGTCATCATCCCCGTACTGTTCTTGGTAGGCTTCGTAATGATCCTGCCATATATCAGAGATGTATTTTAGAAACAACATCACCAGGATGTAGTCTTTATACTGTGCCGGGTCAATAACTCCTCTGAAAGTGTCACACGCCGCCCATGCCGCGTTATTAATATCTTTCTGATCGATCATACCGCTCATGATTTGTTTATTCTCCTTTTGCAAACTGCATTAATTGTACTGAAATAAACTGCTTTCTCTTTTCAGCCAACCTGTGTAGAAGAGTCAATTCCCGTTCGGATAATGAGGCAAGCTCAATGATATTTTTTTGTTGTTCCAAGGTAGGCAATGGTATCTCCAGCTCCTCTATTGCCTCCTTGCTAATCATTTTCTGAGACGTTCCCATGGCTCTGCTGGTTAAAAAAATCTGTGCGTCACGCTGACTAATGTACCAATTCAGGAATTCTGGCAGAATCTTATCCGGCTTCATGATTCTAATTCGTAATAATGGCGCGGCCACAACAGCCATTCCCGGATCGGCGAGAAGAACCGCGGCTGTCGTTGCTTGGCCACGCGACCTAAATATTAAATCTCCTTTTCGTACGAGGTGGTGTTCTTTAATCCCCTCCATATCAATTTTCATCAATTCGTCACAGCCAACTGTATTATTGTCCAAAAGATTCTTCATTTGGATGACTGCCATCCCACCAGCTTTTGAAGCTTCGAGTCGGGTTCTAAACGAATACCCCATTTGGACGGTTGCTAGCTTTTTTAACATTACTTTCACAGCATCACCAACCATTTACAGAAACTATGTTACTGTAATAGTAAATCTTGATAATAAAAAAGTCAAGATGAATTTGGCAGTAATATCGTTTCTGTATTTCTTATGAAAACTTAAAACCCGTATAGGAGTTTATAAGTTTTAATCCTAAAAGCCATGTGATAAAGTCCTCAAATTCGGAAATCACTCTTTCAAAGGATAAAAATTTGACTTTATCACTTGCTTCTCTGAGCTTTTGTGTTCACCCTGGCCTTCGGACAGGGTTTATTACAACGCTTCTAAATAAGTCGAATTAAATTTCTATGATGCATCTGTCCCGTAAGTCTTCCATGATGGATAAATTAAGGAATTGAATTCAATTTATTACCGCTGTAATAGGATTTTAGCCGCACTTCCCCGACTTATCCACAGCCAAAACCGTTAACCACGTTAAACGGATCCATTTATCCACAAAAATAGGTCGCTCATCACAAAAAGAGCTTGCTGAGTGACTGAGCAAGCTCTTTTATTCACAAAACCAGCTCGCTCATCCACAAAAAGAGCTTGCTGAACGACTGAGCGAGCTCTCTTATTCACAAAACCAGCTCGCTCATCCACAAAAAGAGCTTGCTGAGCGACTGAGCGAGCTCTCTTATTCACAAAACCAGCTCGCTCATCCACAAAAAGAGCTTGCTGAACGACTGAGTGAGCTCTCTCAATCACCCAAAGAGATCCATGATTTACAAAATAAGCCTCTTTCAGCTCCTCAACCCGGTCACGTATCCTTAAAACGACGCCAAAAGAAAAGAGAGTTCTTCCCTTTGAGCTCTCTGCAATCACGCGGCGCTAGCAGCTTTGAAACTTTCATCTCTTTGAACGGCGCGGGCCAAAAGCCGCCGGCATTCCCGGTTCCATGGCGCCGGACTGTCAGCGCCAGCCTTCTGCCGCGACCCGCCGGTGATATTCATTCAGCAAACCATCCAATTCGATACTGGCGTCTAAAACCTCGGGATCGGTATAACCTTTTTCATTCCGCAGTTGCTGCATCCGGTCACGGAGAAGCTCGATCTGTTCGTAGAGCATTCGTAATGAAATTGTATCCATATCGATGGACATCCTTGGTTGATACCTCAATTCCCCATTTAACCCCTTTATAGTAAGAAACGAGTTTTTTTGAAGCTTCCTTCATTAAAAGCATGACCGGCTTTACCCGCTGCTTCTTTTTAATCCCGGTCCGCTTCCAGTTTAATAATTCCCGCGCTTATCGCGAAGCTTGAAAGATAGATAAAAGCTCGCTTCAACCTATCGCTATAAAAAAATCAACCATGTCCAGGATTTTTCTAACAAATTTATCCTTATTATACCATATATATCCTTAAAATAGAATATTAATATCTAATATACGCAAGTGCATTGAATAAATTACCTCCGTATAATGGACATAACAAGTATTCGTAATTGTTTAACTAAACAGGAGTGCATACTTCAATGCGGAAAAAAGATCAGGACAGGTTTTTTCCAATATATAAGGAAGTGGGACGAAGGATTGCATTCTTTCGGAACCTGCGCGGATTGAGTCAGGAAGAACTTGCTGCCAAAATCGATATTAGTGCCAGTCATTTAAGCAAAATCGAAGCGCCAAACATCCAAATCAGTTTTTCCTTTGATATGCTTTTACGAATCGCCGAGGGATTGGACATCCAGGTTGCGGCACTCTTTGCGCCGGTGGATACGGTCAGCGTTCATTTTGATAATCAGTATTTGAATCATGAGTCAGGCGGTTCGGTTTGAAGGATAATTTTCTGGAAAGTATCGGGAGATCGGCAGAAGAATTGCTTTTTATCGCAGTAAACGGGGTATCTCGCAGGAGACTTTGGGCGAAAAAATCAGTTATAGCAAAAGCTATATCAGCAAGATCGAGGCATCCGGCTCGGATGTTTCTTATTCATTGGATATTTTGTTCGCCATAGCGGCAGGATTAGAATTGGACCCGGTGATTTTTCTGTTGCCGATCAGCGAGGAAAATTTCGAGAAGTATCGGACGGATAAATGAACTGGTTGAGAACTCTCGTCTTACTCAATTTTATTTTTTGAGGAGGCAATCCTATGAAATTCTGTTGGAGCACTTTAAGAGTGAAGGACTTGGAAGAATCAATCAAGTTTTACACAGACATCGTCGGGCTTGAGGTGGTAAACAAATTTAGCGCTGGACCCGGAGTGGAAATTGCCTTTTTAGATAGCGGGGAAACAAAAATCGAACTCATTTGCGACGGCGAGAACAGGGATTCCAATGTCGGCAACGACATTTCCTGGGGATTTGAAGTCGGCTCTCTCGATAAGGCGCTCGCGCTGGTTAAAGAAAAAGGCATCCCGGTTGACAGCGGCCCGCTCCAGCCGAACCCCCATGTGAAATTTTTCTTCATCAAGGATCCAAACGGCATGAAAATACAATTGGTGGAAAATATGGCGTAAGACAATCGGTAATGAGAAAGTAGAAAGTAGGATGGCTGAGCTTACGAAGGATAGGAAACGCTCATTTGATTAAGCCGGTGTGATGCCCCAATTGATAAAACTGGCGCGTTTCCATGAAGTTTCCACCGATTGGATTTAATTTGGCGATGACGGTTCCGCAAGAAATTCCAACGAAAACTTGATCTATGTCCCGGACTCAAAATTACGGACATTTTTTATATTGCTGGTTAAAATGTGGCAGGAAGGTAGCCAGGATGTGCGCGGCTGGATGATCGTTCAATTGGAAAAAGCTTTTCCAGAGATCGCGCTAAAAATAAATAATAACTTGTCTTCGGTCTTGCATCTTCAAACAACCATCATCCCTATTTCCTCAATCCCTGAGAAGTTTAACACGATTTAGCCCATTAGACATCCTCAAATTAGGACATTAAAGCCGTAAGTGCACTGATTTAAAAGCCATGTGATAAAGTCTTTCGAAACGAGACCAGCATGCAAAAAGGTTTAAAAATCGACTTTATCACTTGCTTCTCTGAGCTTTTGTGGATAACCCTGTCCTTCGGACAGGGTTTATCACAACGCTTTTAATTCCCTCCGTACAATGAATATAGCAAGTGTTTCATGACTGTGGAACTGAATGGAGTGCGCCAATCCATGCGGAAAAAAGATCAGGACAGGTTTTTCCCAATATATAAGGAAGTGGGACGAAGGATCGCATTCTTTCGAAACCTGCGCGGATTGAGTCAGCTTTTAAAAAAACAAAAAACTCGCATCGTCAAAACCCGCTTAAAAATAACGGGCGCAATATTTTTTTATATGCTACTCTAATTAATGATTAAAGAAGGTGAAATGTAGAAATGAACTGGATTAACAAGATGAACGATGCGCTATCTTATATTGAAGAGCATCTTGACGGTACGATAGAGTACGATGAAATAGCAAAGATAACGCTTTGCTCTATCGGTGCTTTTCAGCGGTTTTTTATGCTGGCATCCGGTATTGCGCTGTCGGAGTACATACGGCGTAGGCGTTTATCACTTGCGGCAAAAGACATTCTTAACACAGAAGATAAAATCATTGATATTGCGTTGCGCTACGGCTATGAAACGCCGGATGCGTTTACTGTTGCGTTCAAACGCTTATATAACGTGACACCATCTACTGCGCGTAATTTGGGCAGTCCACTAAAGACATATTACCGAATGTTTTTTTCACTGTCTGTAACCTACGTGAAAGGAGAAGATGAAATGATACTGATGAATGTAGACAAGTATCGATACAAAGAACCGCTCTTTGAAGGAGCAAGGATTGTTCTTTCCTATTTAGGAAGTAATTTTTCACCGGAATATATTGGAGGTATTTCCGGAGCGGCATTCAAGATTGCAGGGGGTTGCCCCAGCAGACCGACCTGCGTCTATGATGTGTGGACACCTGATTTTATCAGAAGCTTAGGTTATTCAATCCATGAAATGTCTTGCGGAAACGAAGATGAAAACAACAAGATGATTGAAGCAGTAAAAGAATATATCTCATTAGGGAAACCCGTCCTTGTTTGGCATGCTTTTACAAACTCTGAATGGGATGTTGTTTGCGGCTTTGATGAACAGCAAAAACAGTTCATCGGACGTGGCTCTTATCTTGGCAATACCGAATATGAGCGTGCATCTTGGGATAGGGCCGCAAGCTGTGACATCTGCCCACCTTTTGGAGCTATCTTGGTTGGCGAATGCTCCGGTATATTCGATAATAAAAAAGCCGAAAAAAATGCGCTGGTAAACGCAGTCACCCATGCCAGAAAGAAAATCGACAAGGGCGGGGACAGAGAGTCTTATTTGCTTCAAGGCATTGAGTTTTACCATGAATGGGCAAGGCTTTATTCACAACCAGGTAAAGAGCGTGATGCAGCTGATGCCTATTGCTCGGATATATATGCGTCCGTTCGAAAAGCGGCGGTAATCTTTCTTCGAGAGATTTCTGTTAAATATTCTGAAAGTGCGAAAGATTCACTTCGCAGGGCCGCAGATATGTTTGAAGAAGAAGCAAGATATCTTGAAAAAGCAAAACCATATCTATCATGGGATTCCCCTTGGGGTATTGATGAAGAACGCAGTAACGCGGTTGCGCCACTTCTCAAAAATGCCGCAATATCTTATGAGAAAGCTATTGTTTTTTTAGAAAACTCGATTTCTATTATTGATGGAATATTATAGCGATTTACGTTACTTGCAAGCAGAGGAAGGTACACGCACCGATGGACGCGCAAATAGAGAATAAATTCGGCGCGAGACCACCGACTCTTATCGGCGACCGCCTTAACTTAAAACGTATGGTAAAGTATCTGGGATGACACTAAAAGCGTTGTGATAAACCCTGTCCGAAGGCCAGGGTGAACACAAAAGCTCAGAAAAGCAAGTGATAAAGTCGTTTTTTAGTCCATTGAAAGGATGATTTCCGAATTTGAGGACTTTATCACAACGCTTCTAAAAGGCGTTTTTTTACTTTGCTTTACCCACTCAGGGCTGGAAATATGCTATTTTTGTGCCTAATACATTTTTCAAGAGAGAGTTTGTAAAACCCCAAAGTTAACGATGTGCAGAGGCTCATATACGCCATGTCCGCTACTGAAATCGGACTGTTATTTGCGGCTTCCATTGCCGCTAATTCTCGCCCGCTTTCCTGCCGCTTCAAACGCCCTTGCCCTCCACGGCGGCAACGGCATTTGAAGCGGCAACGCTGACAGAGCGTATAATACACACGACTTTGCTTCGCAAAGTCGTGTGCCAAGGGGCAAGCCCCTTTGGAATGCACATCACCAAATTGGCACTGGCAAATAGCATGAAGACCCGGTTCAAGTTCTTGGCTATTCCGCGATATGATACTTGGAATAGCCGAATTGTCGCTGGACTCGACTCGAACAATACGACGTCGCTGGGGTTGCCGCTTGGGCAATTGGGCTAATCACGAACCGCCGTATCGCGTAGCCAAACTGTGGAACGCCCCCCACGGTTCAACCGGGCGTAATTCGGTACCAAAGTAAAGGCCATACCGTCCGCAAAATTCCCTTGAATCGTGTTGACCCCACCCAACAATGAACCATTCCATTGCACGGACAGCGGCGCCGCAGGTGAAAGAACGTGTTTGATGAAATTGGTGTCATTATGAATATCAACGCTTTCCAGGTTATAGACTAACGGCCCGTACTGGATGGCTACGCTGTTGTTATCAGCTGTAATGTTACTGACAGCCTTAATTCGTTGTACAACCATCGGCAGGGTCATGGTAATTTTATCGCCTGCGGCCCAAGTACGGTTAATGGCTACATAACCATTGGTAGCTGCGGTACTGTAAGAAGTCCCGTTAACTGAAATCGAGCTGATTTCGTTATTACTGGGAGTCGCCGTATAACAACCACTCGGGCAACGGTTCGGCGAATGCAAGTAAATCGTAAAAGCTTTCGTGACTAAAGGATTGACGGTAATGGTTACATTACCGTTAATCGGATAATCCGTTGCTTGAACGACCTGGACATTGGTGCCGGCTACCCCATTAATCGTAAAGGTGCTGCCAACATAGAGATTGATGTAGAGGTTATTGCTATCGCCACTCTTGGCATACATCCACATTGGAAGTTCCAAAAGTGTTCTAGGAATATTGCCGGTACAGCAAGGACAGCTATTCCAAGAATAACGGGCCGCTGTCGTATCTAAGGAATTGGTATACGTATAGTTTTGCGCATTGAGATCAACTGAGCCAAGTACATTGTTGTATAACGCGTTTTCGAGCAGGTCAATATATTTGCCGTTGCCTGTCCAGAGGTTCATTTCACGTTGCAAATAAACGTTTCCGGTACCCGCACACGATTCACAATAGGCGGTCTCGTTGGGCAGTGAGTAATCCGCGCCAAAGCCTTCGGAAGTCTCGCCACTGCCCACGCCCCCGGTAATATATAATTTGCGGTTCACGAAATCGTCCCAAATTGCATTCACGGCATTTCCATAACTGGAATTGTTGAGTAACATCGCGACATCGGTCATACCGGCATATAAATACATCGCCCGGACCGCATGCCCGACTGCCGCAGTTTGATTGACCGGATAAGTCGTACTTTGATCATAATCATTGCCCGGCCCGGCATAACGGTTGTCCAGCAACACTTTCGCCAGTTGAATGTATTTATCGCCTTTACCGGCGCCGTCGTTTTGGTTAACGAATATCCCCAACCCGCACAAGGCCCGTTCCATTTCTTCATGACCGTCGTACCAATTCGGATGGGATGTGCCCGGTCCGATGTTACTGCACCAACAATCGGCCAGTTTCTTCGCAGCATTGTAAAGAGTGGGATCTGTTTTATTGGTATAGAGGTAATGCATGATACCGGCCTGAATGAAAAATCCTCCGACATATCCTTCATGGGCGGTCTTATCGCTCCACCGGGCATAACCGCCAAGGGTGGTGTAAGTATGGAGGTACCCGTCGGATTCCTGGGCGGAGAGAATCTTGGGAATCCAATCGGCCAATTTGGATTTCATGGCGTTTTGGGCGTCAATAATTGCCGTGTCGCCTTGCGGATCAATCATGAAAGCCGCGCACATCGACTCCACTGTGTTGATGACATATTGATCGGCAAACGGGTGGCCGACATGAGCGCTATAAGATTTCCCGGCCAATTTGTTACCGGCGTTGACAAAGTTTTGGATCCCGCCCTCAACCAAACCGGTGTTGGACAATTGGCTTTCCAACCAAGGTATCCAGTTGATGATTTCATTTTTAATGCGGGCATTCCAGAAAGTGCTAGTGATTTTGAACCCATTGGCCGGATCTACCCGTTGTAAGTAATGGGTCGTCGTTGATGTTACCTCAGCCGCGGAAATCAATTTTTTCATTTACTCATCTCCTTGTTTATTATGGGCCAAATCAACTTCGTTTTCCCCTCCTTTCCTGATTAAGACTGGCCATTCGGGGACTGGTATATTTTCTTTATAGGCCACGTTGTCACCCGAAAATCCAACCCGGGTTAAACGGACGAACAGGCATTCACTTTTCCGGCGAAAAAGAATCTTTGGTTTGATTTTGGATTTAAATAATTATTTATTTATCTGAGTATCAAGTTTACTCAGCAAACACTATATGGTTCTGTACCCCCAAGTAAGGAGAACCCTATCTGTCACTTTGAATAAAGGAATTGGAGGATAAATCATGACGCCAATGGACCTAACCCTCGCCCTTCCCCGGAGCAGCCTATGAAAGCAGATTATACAAGGGGAAGGGTAACCTTGGGCTTCGAACTCTAAGATCTGAAGCCTTCAACGCCTTATGACTTTTTTCAAGCAGCAACCGATGCTTTCGCAATTCAAGGCATTTAGAAGCCATGTGATAAAGTCTCTTTCACTTCGATTCGACCTGCAAAAGGATGTTAACACCGACTTTATCACTTGCTTCTCTGAGCTTTTGTGTTCACCCTGGCCTTCGGACAGGGTTTATCACAACGCTTTTAGAGGTCAGCGGCTATGGGTTACCCTTCCCGTCGAATCGGCTTCCCTGAACAACTTCTCTAGGGAAGGGCGAGGGTTAGGTCCAAATTTCTATCATACCTTCGTATTTTCTTGCGGAGCTAACTTGATAGTCAGATTTATTTAAACCATTAAATAATTATGTCGAAGCTAAATTCAAAATTATCGCTAAAGAGAAGGTTTGTTATTGATTTAATGATTATTTTATTTAAACGATTAAATATCGAGGAACGTCCTATTCTATTGTTTCCGACAAAGGGCAATTGAATTTATATATAGTTCTTTTATAACGTTTGAAATGAATTAAAGGTTAAACTCGGGGTGATGCAAAATTAGAAACAAAAATAGGATTATTCGCTAAATAAAATTGATAAAACATCTCGTTTACTAATTGAAGCATTTAAGACCTAATATTCACCATATTTGACCTGTTTCCAAGGGTATTCCCCTGGAAAAGGCGTGGCTATACCCCATGCTCATTGGCTGAAGTTGCCGTTACGGTGTGGACATAGCCGCTGCCTGCGTCCACCCCAGAATGGATTTTCATTCCATAGTGCCATTGGTTCCCTTTTTTGGTTTGGTGCATTTCCGGGTCGCGTTCGCCGCTTTGGTTTTTCGTGGAACTTGGGGCGGCTACAATTTAATTATAAATCGATTATATTTTTAATATAGGGCCAATAATTTGACAAAGAGTGACATATCCCGTCATTCAATGTTTCTCTTTATAAAACCATCAAAAATAATTTCATCCAGTCAGCCTGATGGCTTTAACATCTTAAGGAAGGTCTGGGACCTATGCTGTACATGATTGCTTAAAGCCGGAGGATATTCCCGAAGACAGAGCCCAGCTTGCTGAACGATTGAGCCGCTCATTCTTCCGAAAAAAGCTCGCTCATCCACAAAAAGAGCTTGCCGGGCGACTGAGCAAGCTCGCTCATTCACAAAACAAGCTTACTTATCCACAAAACGAGCTTGCTGATGATTATAAATTTAGATCCGGAAGGGCTTTACCAGAACATATGTTCGTGATAAAATAAACTAAAGAACAAATGTTCTGGGAGGGA
>NZ_SLUN01000025.1 GCF_004340685.1 Hydrogenispora ethanolica
ACTATACACTTTCCGTTCTTTGACCACTACACTCAGCTCCTTAGTTCTTTATTCTACCCTTTAACTGAGTGTCTGGCAATTCGGGTAAAAGTCAGACCCCGGAGCCCGGTGGTTTCCCTGCCCGATTCGGGAAGGGCAAAGGGTTAGGACTATAGACATCATGACTTATCCTTCAATCCCTTCCATGAGTGAGCGGAGCTAACTTGATAATCATCAGCTTGCTCATCCACAAAAAGAGCTTGCTGAACGATTGAGCAAGCTCTCTCATCCACAAAACCAGCTTGCTTATCCACAAAAAGAGCTTGCTGAACGACTGAGCGAGCTCGCTCATCCACAAAACCAGCTCGCTTATCCACAAAAAGAGCTTGCTGAACGACTGAGCAAGCTCTCTCATCCACAAAACCAGCTTGCTCATCCACAAAACGAGCTTGCTGAACGACTGAGCGAGCTCTCTCATCCACAAAACCAGCTTGCTTATCCACAAAAAGAGCTTGCTGAACGATTGAGCAAGCTCGCTATCTACTTTGAAAAATCGCTTCGAAGCCTTGTGGTTTCCCCTTTAAGGGGCAAGGGGTCGCACTTCGTCATTTTTCATCCTTTCGTTTGTCCCAACTTTGTTGGGGTGGGAGGCTTATTCACAAAACCAGCTTGCTGATGATTATAAAGTTAAATCCGCAAGAAAGTACGTAAGCATGATAGGGATTCGATCTAGCCTTCTTCCTCTCTCTTCGCTCTCCCCGGCGGTAATCCATCCATGGTTCGCCGGACTTGAACCATCCTGGTTTTGGCCCGAATCGGGGAGAGTAACCACCATTCTCCGCAGCCTAAAGGCTTTTAGACCCCGGAGCCTGGTGGTTTCCCTGCCCGATTCGGGAAGCCAGAGCCAGGATGGCTTAAGCTTGCGGCGTCCAAGGACGGACATCAGCCGCAAAGGGCAAAGGGTTAGGACTATCGACGTCACGACTTATCCTTCAATCCCTACTTCGAAAAATCGCTTCGAAGCCTAACTGCGATCCTTTCGTCCTTTAAAAGGATAACCACCATGCTTCGTCGCAGATAAAACAATGTTTAATCCACTTCAAAGCCTGGTGCTTTCCCCTTTAAGGGGCAAGGGGTTGCATTTCGACATTTGTCATCCTATCGTTTGTCCCAACTTTGTTGGGGTGGGTGGCTTATCCACAAAACCAGCTTGCTGAACGACTGAATGAGCTCAGGAGAGAGCGGGGCCAACTTGATAATCGTCGCCGAACCGACCTGGAGCTCGGAAGCCTGGCCGATCCGGGGGATTGGCCACGCGATTGGATGAACCATACTTTAAAAAGATGAAGCGGAACATCGAGCGGAATCGGTAAGCGGATTTTGGTTCAAAAGAAAATAGGGGGCAATTTTTGCCCCCATCGACGAAAGACACAATGGGTTTCCCCCAAAGAGCGCTTCGGGGAGAACCAGATAAAAGAAGCCGTGAGGCTCCGCTCAGCTTTCGGGTTTGTGATACCCCGCGACAGCGGCGCCGCAGCGGTTACAGGTCTGTTGAAACCAATCGTATGGCGTATGGCAATTCTTGCATGACCAGCGTATTTTCATGAAGTTCAACCAGGATTCGGTGCCTTCTTTCCGGATTTGATCGAGATAAGCCTCGATCTCGGTATGGTAAGGGTAACGCGGGTCGTCTCTGAATTCCATCAGGTCTTTACAGAGATAATCGTCACATTCGATGCAGTAATCATGGCCTTTTTCCTGGGAACACTTTTTGATGGGACAATCATCGCGGCACCACTTGGCCACTTGATTGCTTTTACAGCCGAAACAAGCAACTTCTACGACAGGTGTTCCAAGTTCAGCCGCCAGTTGTTCGATCTGGCCGTTTTGCGTTTTCATAAAGACCGGACAGGCACCGCAATATAAACCGCAATAGCCGTTTTCTTTTCTTTCTTTGCGCTCCATGATACCGCTTTTCTCCTCAGTGTTTTTTATGAAAAATCTTGCTCCGCCTCGATCGAAACACTCCCCGCTAACCGGATATCCCGCGAGGATGCGCCGATCAGGATCTCGAATTCGCCGCTTTCGACGTGCCAGTCGTGGAGCGACGTATTATAGTAAGCGAAGGCATCCCGTTTCAGTTCAAAGTTGACCGTTTGCTCCGCGCCCGGCTCCAGTTCGATTTTGGCGAAGGCCTTCAGTTCTTTGTCGGGGCGCAAGACCTTGCTGGCCACATCCCGGACATAGAGTTGCACGGTTTCCTTGCCCTTCCGCCCGCCGCTATTCTTCACTTTACAGGAGACCGTCACCGTATCGCGCTCGGCGGCGGTGGAAGGCGCGATCTCCAGAGCCGAATAGCCGAATGTGGTATAGGAGAGGCCATGTCCGAAGGGGAAGAGCACCTCTTTTTGATAGGTATCGTAATAGCGGTAGCCGACCATTAAGCCCTCGGCGTACCAGGAGGCGGAACCATTCCCTGGATAGGTGGCGTAGGCCGGAGTATCCTCGATGCGCAGCGGGAACGTCTCGGCGATCTTACCGCTGGGATTGGCCACTCCGAACAGGATCTCCGCCAGGGCGCTGCCGGCCGCTTGCCCGGTATACCAGGCGAAAAGCACGGCTTTCACCGGATGGATCCACGCCGACATATCCACGGCGGCGCCCGCTTGCACGATGACCGCAGTATTCGGGTTTTGACTGGCAATGCGCTGAATCACCATTTCGGTTTCGGGTGAAAGGGTCAGGTAATTCCGGTCGTATTCCTCGGATTCGATGCCGTCCCGGCCCCGGAATTCGGCGCCATTGCGGTTACCGGCAAAGACGATCGCCAGATCGGCCTTGCGCGCGGCGGCCATCGCCAGATTCAGCTGATTGACCTGATAGTTGGCAGCGGACAACACCGGGAAATAATTAATTTCTACCGCATCTCCGGCCAGTGCTTTGATCTGCTCCAACGGGATGTCGACCAACAGCGGGTTTACATAGGAGCTGCCGCCGCCTTCGAAGGCCGGTTTTTCGGCCAAGCCGCCGATGATCACGACCTTTTGAGCGCGATCGCGCCGGATCGGCAGTAGGTCATCCTCGTTCTTCAATAAGGTAATTGCCTCAATCGCTCCGGCCTTCGCCAAAGCATGATGGCGCTGGAGGTCGTATTGCTTCGCCCGTCCTTCCCGGGTTCCGGCGGCGCGGAAGATGAGCTTCAACAAGCGTTCCAACGCTTCATCGATCGTAGCGTCACTGATGGCGCCCTTTTCGTAGGCTTCGCGAAGGTTCGCGGCGCTATCGGGGGTAAAGGGCATCTCCAGTTCCAGGCTGGCGCCAAGCGACTTGGCCCGGTCATGCACGGCCCACCAGTCGGAGACCACGATTCCTTCGAACCCCCACTCCCGGCGGAGCAGTTCATCGAGCAAGAAGCGGTTTTCACTGCAATAGATGCCGTTCAAACGGTTATAGGCGCACATTACGGTCCACGGTTGAGATCTTTTGACGGCGATCTCAAAAGGCTTGAAGTAGATCTCCCGCAGCGTCCGGATATCGACTTCGCTGCTGATCTGGAAGCGGTCGAACTCCTGGTTGTTGGTGGCGAAATGCTTGAGAGAGGTTCCCACGCCTTGGCTCTGCACACCGTCGATGTATGCCGCCGCCAACTCGCCCGCGAGCAGCGGGTCCTCCGAATAATACTCGAAATTGCGGCCGCAGAGCGGAGTCCGCTTGATGTTGGTACCCGGTCCCAACAGAATGTCCACTCCCATCGCGCCGCATTCCTCGCCCAGCGCTTGGCCGACCTGGCGCACCAATTCCGGATTCCAGGTGGCCGACATCGCCGCCGAAGTCGGGAAACAGACGGCCTGGAGCGTGGTCTCGGCACCCGTCTCATCCTTCACCACTTTGCGTAAGCCGTGCGGTCCATCCGACATGACGACCGACGGAATCCCCAACCGTTCCACGGGCACGGTCCGCCAATTATCCAGGCCGGTGAGGATCGCGAATTTTTCTTCCAGACTCAGCTTGGCAATGATCTCTTTGAGTTCCATGTCAACACCTCATAACTTGTTTCATACTGAATGGGAAAATCCTAGGCAGATTATACCTCAGCAGCACGGACAATTCCGGCCAAAATTCACCTGGGAATGGACAGTTTTTGCTCTTTGCAATATAATTGAGTTACGTGACGGGCAGCCGGTGACGTGGCGGACTTGGTTGCTCGGGGCCGTTCTTTGGCCGGCGCTTCCGGAAAGGGTTTCGGCGGCATTTACGGCCAGAATTATATTCTTCGGGGCATACGACCGGATTGGGGAGGGCGAAGTACAGCGATGAACGCGTTTCTGGAGACAAGAAGCTACAGCTCAGACTTTGCGGTCAGCGCGTTTTATGCCGCCAACAATAATTTTCTGGCTCACTGGCATCTTGAAGTGGAAATGATGCTGGTTTGTTCGGGAAACATCCGGATTGGGATCAATAAGGAAGCGCGGGTCCTGCACCAAGGCGAAATGGCCCTCTTCCGGAGCACGGATATCCACTATTACGATAGCCGGGATTTACACTCGCGGATTATCGTCTTGATCTTCCGTCCCGAATTGATCGGGAGCCCCGGAGGCTGGCCGGAGAACCGGCAATTCGACCCCGCTTTCATCGATCAGGCGGTTCTCGCTGAGCTTGCTGAACCGATCCGGAACGGGATCACGGCTTTATTCGAAGAGATCGTCGCCGAGTTGGAAACGAGAAGTCCGCATTACCGCCTTTATGTCAGCGGTAAAATTGCTCAACTCTGCGCTCTGATACTGCGCCATTTTCCCACCCGCCCCGTGACATCCCCCAGGAACGAAGCCAAAAAGCCGGATATCCTGCGAGTGCAGAAGGTGATTCAACATTTGGAGACCCATTATATGGAGGAGATCTCCCTGGCCGGAATCGCCCGGATGTCCGGTCTCAGTCCGTATTATTTCTCACGGCTGTTCGCGAAATTCACCGGGATCACCTTCAAGGAGTATCTCACCCGGATTCGGGTCCAAAAAGCGGAGCAACTGATTCAGACCGGTCAGAAATCGATGATTGACACCGCTTTTGACTGCGGATTCAATAGCGTCCGGACTTTCAACCGCGCTTTCCGGACGGTCAAAGGGTATCCACCGTCACGGATCGGGTAAAGTCCGGCTCCGGCTCTTTCGCTACGACTCCGATGGTTCAATCCGTCGGAAGGAATTTTTAGAAAACCGCGATGCGTTAACGCGTTTTCTAAAATTATCATTCATCCATGGAACCGCCGGACCAATCGGAAAAGAGCCATCCCTAAAACTTATTGTTCCATTGAGCAGGAGGTCCATTGCGGACAGCGAAAATCATTAGGCGGGAAATCCAGTGAGTCCGGGGGAAACTTTTGTTGAAGAGAGAAGTTGTGCTGCTAGTCATCCTGGTGGCATTCATCACTGTCTATGCCAATCTGGAGGTTCATCGGGAGATCGTGGATTTGACGGTGGACCGTTATCAGAATATTTATCTCAAAGGCACGGCAAAATGGGGGCTTGGCGCCTATCAGTTTGTGACGATGTTAAAACCGGACGCCAAATTGAGTTGGACCCGGCGTTCCAGCGATATTTACCTGGGAAAAGACGAACATGGGATCGTCACTATGGTCCAGCGGCAAGAGAATGGCCTGTTACTGCAGCAGTACAACCGGGAAGGGAAGCCCTCCGTGAGCCAAGCCTTGTCGCTTCCCAAAGCGTGGACCGTGGCCGGGGTGCGCGGGACTCCGCAGCAGGGTTTTACCATCCTTTCCAAACAAAGCGATCCGGCAGTGCCGGTTGGTGACACCGGGCGGCAACGCTCGCGAAAACTGGTCCGGCATCTTTGGTACTCGCTCTCCGAGCACGATCGGGCCGGAACGCTTCAGCGGCGTCGGGCGGTCGGGGTGATCCGCTTGGATACGCCGGCCGGCAAAGTCTCTTTGAGCGGCCAGGCGCTGGATGAGGCCGGACATTTGTATGTGCTGGGGCATCGGGTGCAAAGGGAGCGGTTCGAGTTGCAATTCTACCCATCGAACGCCCGGGACGGATTCAAGCGGCCGCTGACGATAGGTTCCGCAGCTGAGAATTGGGTGGCCGGGAATCTGGCCCTTGACAGCCGGGGCCGTATCTATTTGCTGGGTTCCTCCGCCAATGCCTCAGGAAACGGAGCGGCCGTTCCCGCTGTGTTGGGTATTTATCAACCAGCGGATGAACGGTTGGAGGTACGCCGCTTTCAGATTCCGGGCGCTCAGCGCATCGGGAGGGTTGCGGTGTCGCCGGCGGACCGCCTCTATATCTCGGGAGTCGTTCCAAGCCCCGCTCCGGGAACGAAGCGCGGAGTGACTGGCTTGATCTTACAGAGCACGCCCGATGGGGCGGACCGGATCCAGAAACTAGCCATTGCCTCGAGCAGTTGGCAGGGGCTGTTCACGGTTGATGGCCAGGAATGCGTTTATCTGGCCGGCGGAGAGGGACGCGGATTTTTCCTCGCCAAATACGACCCGGCGCAACGCCGGATATGGCATAAGCAGTATCTGAACAGCTCATGGCTGCCGAATGTTCCCATCGCGCTATTGGTCCTGGCCATCGTATTCGGACCTTTGCTGCAAGGCCGCGAACGGAAAACCCGGGCATTGGGGGCTTGACCGGACCGGTTTATTTTTTGAGCGTTTCAAAAATCGAAGGAGTGGAGAGCATGAAAGTCGTTGTGATCGGCTGTACCCACGCCGGGACCGCCGCGATTTTGAACCTGAAGCAAGCGGATCCCGCGATTGAAATCACGGTTTATGAAAGAAACAGCACCATCTCATTTCTCTCCTGTGGCATCGCCCTCTATGTCGGGGGAGTGATCCGGGACCCGCAGGGGCTTTTTTATTCTTCGCCGCAGAAAATGGCGGAGCTGGGCGTGGTTACCAAAATGCGGCATGACGTGACGGAGGCCGATCTCGCGGCCAAACGGCTCAAAGTGCGCGATCTGGACTCCGGAAACGAATTTGAGGATCGCTATGACAAGCTGATCATTACCACCGGTTCGTGGCCGGTGGTTCCGGAGTTGCCCGGAATTAAGCTGGAGAATATTTTACTCTCCAAGAATTACGAGCATTCCAAGGCCATTGTGGAAAAGGCCAAAACCGCCCGGCGAATCACGGTGGTGGGGGCGGGATATATCGGCGTTGAATTGGTCGAGGCTTTTCGCGCTCAGGGCAAGGAGGTCACCCTGATCGACAGCGCCGGCCGGATCCTCGCGAAGTATCTGGATCAACACTTTACCGACCTGGCCGAGCAGGCTCTACGGGAGCACGGCGTCCGCCTGGCTCTGGGAGAAGCCATTACCGGCTTTGCCGGCCAATCGGGCAAGGTGACGGCGGTCCTGACCGAGCGGGGGCGGCACGAAACCGATCTGGCCATTCTGTGCATTGGGTTCCGGCCCAATACCAGGCTGTTCCGGGAGCAGTTGACGATGCTGCCCAACGGCGCCATCGTGGTCGATGAGTACATGCGGACCAGCCAGCCGGATGTTTTCGCCGCGGGCGACTGCTGCGCGGTGCGGTTCAACCCCACCGGCCAACCGGAGTATATTCCGCTCGCTACCAATGCGGTGCGCATGGGAACCCTGGCGGCCCGGAACTTGATAAGCCCGGCCGTGCGCTACCTCGGCACCCAAGGAACCTCGGGCATCAAGATCTACGACTACAATATCGCGGCCACCGGATTGACCGAAGAGAGCGCCGGAGCTTTGGGGCTGGATGTCCAAGCGTCGTTGATCGTTGAGAATTATCGCCCCGAATTTATGCCGGACTATGAGGCAGTCCATTTGAAAGTGGTTTACGAGCGCGTTTCGCGCCGGATCCTCGGCGCTCAGCTGCTTTCCAAGGCCGAGCTGACCCAGTCGATCAATACCTTGTCGGTTTGCATTCAAGCCCAAATGACCCTGGATGAATTGGCCTTCGTGGACTTCTTCTTCCAGCCGCATTACAATAAGCCGTGGAACTTTTTAAACTCCGTGGCGCTTCAGGCCCCTCGGTCGTAGGCCGTTAATTGGTCCCGAAAGCAGCCGGAGCGCCGTCATGCTCCCGCGGCCCGCGCCAACCCGTGAAACGACGGGAAGCCGGGTGTCCCAAAAATCTTTCCCGGGAAGGAAAGGGGATTCGGGATGAACGCGGAATGTTCCGCTATAAAGGTCGAATTAAATTCTAAAGAAGCATCATGTCCCGTAAGCCTTCCATGATGGAATCATGAAGGAATTTCATTCAACTGATTACCGCAGTAATAGGATGAAATAAATTTCGCTTTGTTTTTATTTGCATTCGGCTTTACTATGCAAACCTTAGTTTAAGAACTTTATTTCATCCTATATTGAAAGGAGCCCTGTGCTTTGCACCTGATTAAAACCGATTTTGGCGGTAAGCTGGGAAGTTTTTCCCTGGACTATCTGGGCGGCCACCCGGGCATGGATATTGTGATATTAAATGCCACGGTCGTGTTATATGAGAAAGGAATGCACATTCTGACGACGCTGAGCCGGGACAATGCTTTTCTGGAATGGCGGCAGATCAGGAGGATCCGCTTCTCCGGAGGCCGGGACTGGTTCTGCGAAGTGGAGCACGATGACGGCCTGATCCGGCTGCAGAATACCGACCGCTCCATCAGCCCCGAAAACTTCTTGAATATTATCCGCCAGATCCGGCCCGACCTTCCGGTGGAATGGGCTAAGGCCGATCCGTCCAATGTGTTTGACCTCGCGGCGAAGCGGCGGGAGAAAGAAAGCCGCGAACAGGAGCAACGGGTTCGCGCCTTCCTTGCGGCTTTGGAGAGCGACGATGACGATGAGATCCTGAGTGTCTGGAAGGAACGGTTCGAGTCCGAGCTGGTCTTGCCTTTCGCGGTCGAGATCCTTTCTGAAGGGGATTCGTCAACAGGAGATTCGGCAACGGGTCCGGCAGCGAAGGTCATCGGCTGGGACGGAATCGACGAGCTTTATGGGATCATGGCCGTGGTCCGGCGCGGCCGCAAAAAATATGTCCTGCCCCTCTCCGAACTGGAACCGGTCGATAAAGATGGCGATCATTATCAGTTGATTGAGGATTACATCTATTGGCTTGGCGGACGTTAGTCTCCGGCGGTTCGGCTCCGAAACACCAGACGAGGCGGGAATGCGGGAATACTGTATGGTCGACCTGTTGACAATGGAATACGCCGCGGCTGAGATCACGTGGCGACGGAAGGAGATCGCCCGTCGCCTCATCGGCACTTCGGCCAATATCAAAGATCATACCATCAACCGGATCGCTCCCGCCGATCTGGAGTTGCTGTTCGGCCTCTATGACGAATTATTTTTGGCGGGTTGGTTTCGGCATTGTTTCGCCGGAACGTTGGGTTTTTCGCTCTCCTCCCGCCTGACCAAGAGCGCGGGCAAGACTCTCTGTCCGAAGGATATCGCGCAACGGAAGCCGTCCGAGATTCGCATCGAGATCCGGATCGGAGTCAACTTTTTCTTGCAATACCACGCCGTCAAAAATCCCAAACCGGTATGCGGCATCGCCACCGCCGACAGCCTGGAAGCGTTGCAACTTGTCCTTGAGCACGAGATTTGCCATGTGATCGAATTTCTCCACTTTCATGCCTCCAATTGCAGCGCCGCCCGTTTCAAACGCCTGGCCGGCCGGCTGTTCGGCCACACCGAAAGCTATCATAAGCTGCCCACCGCGCAGCAAATCGCGCGCCAGAAATACGGCCTCCGGATTGGTGACGCCGTATCGTTCCGCTTTGAGGACACGGTTCTCCATGGCCGGGTGTACCGGTTGAATCAGCGGGCCACAGTGATGGTCCGGGACCGCTTTGGCCACTATACTGACGGAAACGGCCGCCGTTACACCAAATATTACGTCCCTCTGGAATTGCTGCAGAAGTAAGGATTTTCTCCTTTTTAACACCATTTTAAAAGCCATGTGATAAAGTCTTTCGAAACGGAAGTCAGCTTGCAAAAAGATTTAAAACGACTTTATCACTTGCTTTTCTGAGCTTTTGTGTTCACCCCGACCTTGGGGCAGGGTTTATCACAACGCTTCTAAATGCCTACCCGCTGAAAAAGAGTCAAAAATTGAAGAAGCATCTTTCGTAATTATGAACCACGGTCTTGGGGATTCTTTTACACAACCATTTGCCTTTTTAATACAAAATTGGTAATATAGAATAAAAGCCAATGGTAAATTAAGTATGGGTTCATAGTTCGATGAATAGCATCAATTTTTGAAATGATATCTGTTTCGAAAGGAAGTGATCAGGGTGCTGCAATATATGGAAAACTATATCATAAAATCGAAGGAACGTTGCCGTGAAAGGGGGTTAGATCCAAATAGCATACCGACTCTTGAAGTTTTTGATCCCAATGTGCTGGACATCATTTTAAATGACTATCAAGAGATTTTATCGGTTGTAAATTTTTTTGTGAATAAGGTTCTTTTAACTATGAACGGAACTCCGATTGTGATGTTTGTGACCGATGCGAACGGTACGATCCTGGAATATACCGGAGATGAAACGGTGAAGAGCATGATGCAGCAATTGGGTTTCCGTCCGGGAGTCCGTTTCACCGAGGAATGCAACGGAACCAATGCAGTATCCCTTGCCCTTCGACACAAATGCCCCATCAAATTAGTCGGAATGGATCATTATCACGAATTTGTGCGGCGCTCCGCTTGTTTTACCATTCCGTTCCGGAACGATTTGGGAACGATTCTCGGTACGATAACCATTATGACCTCCAGTGAACAGTCCCATGATCTCTTCATTACCTTATTGGGAACGGTGGTTGACTCCGTCGAGCGAGAGCTGCTATTACGGCAGCAGAATAAGAAACTGAAATTGCTGAATCAGATCATCAGCGACACCACCAGAATCGGGATTGTATTGACCGATGTGGACGGCAGAATCACCGAATTCAACAATTATGCGGAAAAACTCACGCGGCTCAGCCGGATCAATCTTTTGGGAAAGCCGGTTCAAGAATTGAAGTATCTCGGCAACTTTATCGCTCAAATCCTGACAACCTGTGAAAAGAAAGAAGATACCGAGTTTGTGATCGAAGATTCGGAAAATTCCGTCAAGACAGTCTGTCTGTTTAACGGAATGCCCGTTTATGACGAACGAAATGGATTAATCGGAGCCCTGGGAAAGTTTCACGACGCCACGGATGCCATATAGCAGAGAAGCTTGATTGACGGGGATAGCGGGAGAAATGAGGTTCGGAATAAAATCGCGGTGAATTAAATTCGGAAACGAGGGAGCAAAACGGTGAAAACGATCGCTGCATTGTTGGTAGAACATTTGCGGAAATTCGGAATTCATCATGTTTTCGGCATTCCTGGAAGAGCGGTGGAGCCGCTGGTCGGCGAATTCGACAAGCAGGGGGTCCAGTTTGTCCTTTGCCGTCATGAAACCGGGGCGGGTTTTGCGGCATCCGGATATGCACTGACGAATCGGCGCCTTGGCGTGGCCGTCAGTGCGGCGGGTCCGGGAGGCATGAATATGTTGACCGCTGCCGCGCAAGCCCAAATTATGAATCTACCCGTTTTATTCATTACGGGGCACCCGGCCCTGGCGGAGATGAGAAGAACGTTTGGGCTGGATGCTTCTTATCTTGAGGGAAATCTGGTTAAAATGTTTGAGCCGGTGACCATGTTCAGCGCCAGGGTTGAACGGGGAGAACTTTTTCCGTTGTATTTCAAACATGCCTTGGAAAAGACGCTCCTGGGAGGGGGCGGTCCGGTCCACCTGAATATCCCCACGGATGTTCTCACCGAGACAGTCGCAGATTTTGAAATTGATTTTCCCTCGTTTCCCCCCAATGTTTCGGTGGGGATCGAAAAGATTGTTCCGATGCTGATGGAGGCGAGAACTCCAGTGCTTTTTCTCGGCAAAGGAGTCAATATCGCCGGCGCCTATGAGGAGGTTCAGATCCTGGCGCAGCGCCTCAATATTCCGGTTATTACCTCGCCCGGAGGAAAAGGAGCGTTTCCCAACCGCGATATTCATTATTTAGGAACGTTTGGGCTGGGCGGTACCGAACAGGCCACCGCCATTTTCCGGGATGGGATCGATCTGATGATTATTGTTGGCGACAGCGTTTCCGACATGTCGGCCTCGGCAATGACTCCCAATATCTACCCCAAGCAAGTAATTCATTTTGACTATGACGCCACCTTTGTGGGGAAGGCTCTTCCGGTGCCCACCATACCGGTGATTGGCGATATTAAGGAGAATTTGCGAAGGCTCCTCGACAAAGTGGAGCCGGAGGAGAGCTTCCATCTGAAGCTGCGAAGCATGAGGCTGTCTTCCAACACCGAGGAAACCGATCAAGAGTCCAGCTTGCTGACGGCAGCCAAGACGTTTAAAATTTTGCGCCAGCATCTTCCGGCCGATACAGTCGCTTTTGGAGATGCAGGCAGCAATACGTTTTATGCGGTGAAATATTTCGATATACTGGAGCCCGGGACCTTTCATTTTGATGAGAACTTTATAACCATGGGCCATGGCATCGGATTTTCCATTGGCGCCAAGTTTGCGAATCCGGCGAAAAAAGTCCTGTGCATCACCGGCGACGGCTGTACGTTTATGCATGGCACGGAAATTTCGACAGCCGTATGCAACAATCTGTCCATCATCTTTGTGGTGATTAATAACGGACGGCTCGATATGCCGGAAAAGGCCATGAAATATCTGGTGGGGCATGTCGTCGGCGCCGTCTTTGAGAAGCCGCTGGATGTCACCATGTTTGCCCGTTCGTTAGGCGCCTTTGCTATCTGCTGCAAAAATGAGCGGGAGTTGGAAGCGGGAATCAAGTCCGCCCTCGAACATGAGGGCCCCGTAGTTTTGGAAGCCGTGGTCGATCCGGAAGAAATTCCGCCGACATTGAGCAGAGAACGAAATTAGCAGGACAAACTCCAGCAACGACTTTTTAGAAGCCATGTGATAAAGTCTCTCGAAACGGAAATCAGCTCATAAAAAGATTTAAAACGACTTTATCACTTGCTTCAGGCAATCGCTGTGACCCTTCCGGCTTTTAGCCGGGTTTATCACAGCTCTTTTAGAAAAGGGCAGGATCGATTGGGCATGAGAGGGGTCCGAGTTGAGTCCGGAACAAGAACAGCCATGACCCTCGGATTGCGGGCACCAGGAGTATAGGGAAGAATCGTCGCATTCGTTTGGTTTCTGGTAGGGTTTGACGATTGTGAGGGTATCATGATGCCAACTGGTTCGAAATCTGGCATGAGCGTTGCCGAAGAGAACGCTTTATTTTACTCCATTTTTTGTCATAGTTCGGACGGGATGGCTTTCATCGGTCCGGATCTTAAGATCCGTTATGCAAACGACCAATTTGCCCAACAACTTCGAATATCGTCTGAGGCCTTGCTCGGCTATTCGGAACAGCCCCTTCCGGGGTGGTCCCCACAAATGTCCGCGATGTATGAGGAAGTCCGGAATACCGGAAAACCTTTCCGGGGTGAATCCGTCCCGTTCCAGTTTGAAAAGCAGCCGGAGCGGGGCATCACCTATTGGGATTTTACGCTGGCTCCGGTAAACGGCAAGAATGGAACATTCTTGGGATGGGTGTTAATCCACCGGGAAACCACCGAAAAAATAATGCTGGAGAAGGAAAAGGCGATTTTAATCGACAAGCTTCAGCAGGAGCGCGACCAATTGGAAGCGGTTATTGAAAGCATGCAGGAAGGGGTCATTTTATCCGACCCCAAAGGAAGCATTGTGAAATCCAACAGCGCCGCCAGGCAAATGTTGGGTTCCGATGATTCCAAAGACGGCCCCAACCATCTTACCCAATTCTTATTCGATTCGCAACTGCATGTTTTTGACGGCGCTTTCCGTTCGTTCGAGGAAAAGCCCTTCAGCCGGGTTTTCCTCGGCGAAACCGTTCTTCGGCAGACGAGTACCGGCAACATTCGTTATATCAGTTATAATAAAACTTTAGTCATGAATTCGGATGGTACACCGACCCTCACTGTATTGATGTGCCGTGACATCACCTATCGGGAACAGTTGATCCGAAGATTGGAGCAAGAGCAGGCTCGGTTGCAGGCAATTTTGGAACAGATGCCTTCGGGAGTCATCATTGTTGAAGCTCCGTCAGGAAAGGTCATATCAGCGAATAAACGCTATGGCGAGATCCTGTGCCTTTCCTTCTTTCCGCTGGAATTGAGCGAGCTGTACCATGCGATAAAGTGTTTCCGCGGCGACGGACGGCCCTTTTCCCAAGAGGAACGGCCATTATTCCGGTCCCTGCAATATGGAGAAATTGTTTCCAACGAAGAGATCATTGTGCAACGGGCCGACGGCAGCTTCGGAGTGATCCTGGAAAGTTCGGCCCCGGTTTTGGACCGGGAGGATAAGATTGTCGCAGCGGTACTCGTGCTTACGGAGATTACCAATTTGAAAGAGGCGATGACCAAGGCGGCGCTCGCCAATCAGTTGCAGCAAATTATCGAGTTTTTACCGGACGGAACCTTCGTGGTCGATAAGGACCGCAAAGTAATTGCCTGGAACCGCGCCAATGAACTGTTGACCGGGGCGTTTAAGGCAGAGATCCTTGGCCAGGAGGCTTATGCGAATACCACGGTCTGTCCCGAGCAATTGAGAATGATCGATATTGTATTGGACGGCGCCTCTGAGAACATTGAAGCGGAGTTTGACAAGAACGGCGATGTCTTGGCGCGGCAAGTTTTATTGCCGTCGCTCAACCAAAGGAGCAACGTTTATCTGGAGCTCAAGGCCACGCCCTTGCGGAACGAGTATGGGGATACGCTGGGGGTCATTGAGACGATTCGCGATATCACCCGGCAAAAGGAGTTGGAGGCGGAGACCATCCGGATGCAAAAGATTGAGTCGGTCGGAATTCTGGCGGGCGGTATCGCGCATGATTTCAATAATTATTTGGCAGCCATTCTTTCCAATATTCAGCTGGCCGGATTGCGGTTTGAGAATGGCCGGGACATCCGGCCGCTATTGGCGACAGTGGAGGGACTGGTTTCCAAAGCAACCGGATTAACCAAGCAGTTGCTGGCTTTTTCCAAAGGCGGCATCCCGATTAAAAAAATCACTTCCTTGAAGGAGCTGGTTCTGGATACCGTCGAGTTTGTTTTGCGGGGCTCCAGGGTTTCCTGTTATTGCGTTATTCCGGAGGAGCTTCGTCAAGCCGAGGTGGACCCCGGCCAGATTACCCAGGTACTGACCAATCTGTTGATCAATGCCTCCCAGGCCATGCCGGAGGGCGGGAACATCACGGTCCGCTGCGAGAATACGCCCTGGGATTCGATGGATAGCTTACCCATCAAGCCGGGAGAGTACGTCAAAGTATCGGTGATCGATCAAGGACCGGGGATTCCCCAAGAGAATCTGGCCAAGATCTTTGACCCTTATTTCACCACCAAAAAACAGGGAAACGGGCTTGGCCTGGCGGTCTGCTACAGTATCATCAACAATCACGGCGGCTATATCGGTGTGGAATCCAAGGCCGGGTCGGGTTCGACTTTTTATTTTTACTTGCCGGCCATCAGCGAGTTGGATGCCGCCACGGAAGCAGTGCGGGATGAAGATTTGGACGAAGCCGAGGAACATGGCAAGATCCTGATCATGGATGATGAAAAGAATATCACGATTCCAGTGAGCCAGATTCTGCAACGGGTGGGCTACGAAGTGGATCTGGCCAGCGACGGCGCAGAGGCGATTACCAAGTACATCAAGGCGCAAACCGAGGGAGAACCTTATGACGCGGTGATTCTGGATTTGACCGTTCCGGGAGGGATGAACGGCAAACGAACGATCGAACAATTGCTCAAGATCAGTCCGAATGTGCGGGCCATTGTTTGCAGCGGATATTCCGAAGACCCGGTGTTGGCCCATTATAAGGATTTCAATTTTCGGGACGTCGTGCTCAAACCCTATAAGGTGGAAGAATTGCGCCGAGTCTTATACAGGGTATTGCATGAATAATCCTTTGCTTGTCTGGAGTATTGTGTGCCACATATATAGCTCCTGATAATGCCGATTATCTCCTCAGGAGAACTCTCCACGATGCTTGGTCATCCCCCCCGCTATTCTAATATATCAGTCCATCCACCCTCATGTCAGGTATGGTCTTTGGTCCAACTAGGATATTCTTCATCCTTGTTAGGATGAAAGCCATCCTTGTAAGGGATGCCTCGATCCTTTCAAAGGATCTTGCGATCCTTGTTAGGTATGCTGCGATCCGTGTAAGGGATGATCTTCATCCTTGTAAGGGATCCCACGATCCTTTCATAGGATCCTGCGATCCTTTCTTCCCGAAGGTTCATCCTAGCATCCCCGAGCCTTCGGGAACCTTCTTCAAGGTTTCGGGATAAAGGACCAAGGTTCGGGGAAGCAAGACGAATCCTTCGGGATAAAGGACCAAAGCTTCGGGAAGCAGGACCAAGGCTTGGGGAAAGAAGACCGAAACGCGAAGAAGCTTCCTCAAAGCCCGGGGCAGCCGGATGAAACCTCGCGCACCAATTCAGCCGGTATTCCCGGGGCGGCAATCGTTTAGGGAAAGTTTATAATTCCAGGGAGGATTGGGGAAAAAACGGAGAGAATATTATGTGAATAGAAGGAGGGGTTACAGCGGTGAGCAGTACAATGACGAAACGTTTGCCGAAACGGGCGGAAATCCCCGTACAGTTCCAATGGAAGCTGGCGGAGATTTATCCGTCCAATGAGGCTTGGGAGGCGGATTTCGCCCGTTTAAAGGATATCATTGGCGGAACCGGTGAACAGGCGGCGAGATTTCTCGATTCAGCCGCCAATTTGTTGGCTTTTTTGCAGGCCAAGGACAATCTGGGAAGGCTGGTCGACAAGCTGTTCGTATTTGCCCGCATGCATAAGGATGAAAATAACGCGGATCCCGGTTACCAGGCGATGACCAGCCGGATACAGACCCTGGCCACCGAGGCCGGCAGCGCGCTGTCGTTCCTGGTACCGGCGCTGGTAGAATTTCCGGCGGAGCAGCTCCATGCATACTTGGAGCAAGAACCGGGACTTCGGGTTTACGAACGGTTTTTTGCGGAAATCGAACGCCAGAAACGGCATGTATTGTCGGCGCCCGAGGAAAAGCTCCTGGCGGAGAGCGGCGAAGTGGCCGACGCCGCCGGCGCAATCTTCGGCATGCTGGACAATGCCGACTTGAAGTTCCCCAACATCACCGATGAGAACGGCGAAGCAGTCGAGCTGACCAAGGGGCGTTACTCCCGTTTCCTGGAGAGCAAGGACCGCCGCGTCCGGCAGGAAGCGTTTACAACGCTCTATGACACCTACTCCAAATTTCGAAATACCTTCGGCGCTACCTTGAATGCTTCCGTCAAGAGCGACGTTTTTTATGCCAAAGTCCGCCGTTTTGACTCGGCGCTCCAAGCCTCACTGGATGATGATAATATTCCGGCTTCAGTCTACGACCGTTTAATCGAGACCGTCCACGAATACCTTCCGGAACTCCGGCGCTATCTGCGGTTGCGCCAAAAGATGCTAAACCTGCCGGAGCTGCACATGTATGATCTCTATACGCCGCTGATCCCGGAATACCAGCGGACCGTCGATTACGATCAGGCAAAAGAGATGGTTTTGGCAGGACTTCGGCCGATGGGGGACGAATACTTATCGTTGGTGAAAATGGGCTTGGAAAACGGTTGGATCGACGTTTGCGAGAATGAGGGCAAGACCAGCGGAGCCTATGCCTGGGGTGCTTACGACACCCATCCTTACATTCTCCTGAATTTTCAGGGCAAGATTCATGATGTGTTTACTATAGCCCATGAGATGGGGCACGCGCTGCATAGTTATTTCTCCAACCGCAATCAGCCCTATATTTATTCCGGATATAAAATTTTCGTGGCGGAAGTCGCCTCAACCGTCAATGAAGCCTTATTAATGGAACATCTGGTCCAGCAAAGCACCGACCCCAAGGAAAAACAATATTTAATCAATCAGCGGCTGGAACAGTTCCGGACCACGGTCTTCCGGCAGACGATGTTCGCCGAGTTTGAGAAGCTGATCCATCAAGAGGTGGAAGCAGGCGGCGCATTGACTGCCGAGTGGTTTACCGAGCGGTATCTCCAATTGAACCAGCAATATTATCAGCCGGAAACCGTGGTGGATCCGCCGGTGGGACTGGAGTGGGCCCGGATTCCCCATTTTTATTCGGCGTATTATGTCTATAAATACGCCACCGGGTTCTCGGCAGCCACAGCGCTTTCCCAGTTGATCCTGAAAGAAGGCCCGCCGGCCAGGGAACGTTATGTGGAATTTCTGAAGAGCGGCGACTCGGATTTCCCGCTGAATCTGCTACGGAAAGCCGGCGTGGATATGGAATCCCCCGCGCCAGTCCGGGCGGCGCTGGAGGTGTTTAAAGAGTCCATCACCGAGCTGAGTTCTTTAACCGGAGTCGCGCTGGACTGAACGGACGGCGCCGTTTCCGGAAAAGTGGCCGATAATTTGGAGAATGGAGAATTCAGCACCGCTAATCATTGCCGCTGGATTCTCCTAAAAATATTGGACGACACTCCGTTGGTTTTTGTAACGAATGATGATTCTTTGACACAAAAATTTTGCAACGATAGATAAGGTGATGCTCAGTGTGGAAACGATTACGAAATCTTTTAATCACCGGGTTTCTCGTTCTGTTACCGGTGATTGTAACCATCGAGTTATTAATCTGGGGTTTTTTTCAGCTGGATTCAATTCTAGGGGTCGTCTTCAAAAAAATTTTTCAGCAATCGTACAGGACGGGCATCGGTCTGGCCGCTTTGTTATTCCTGGTGCTGGCAACCGGGTTGTTGGCCCGGAATTATCTTGGCAAACGTTTGATCGAATTCGCCGAGCGGTTCGTAAAGAAAATCCCCATTCTCAATTCCATTTACGGAACCACCAAGCAGATCACCGAGGGTTTTAGCCGGACTGACAAAAATGTCTTTCGACAAGTGGTCCTGGTGGAGTATCCCCGGAAAGGGCTATACAGCCCCGGTTTTTTGACGGGTGATGCTTTGACCGCAGCCAGCGAGAAGCTTGGCACGCGCTTGGTGAATGTATTCGTCCCGACCGTGCCCAATCCCACGACCGGCTTTTTAATCTTTGTTCCCGAAGAGCAACTCATCTATCTTGATATCAGTGTCGAAGATGGATTCAAATTGCTTCTTTCCGCCGGAGTCATCAAGCCGAATTGAATTCTGCCAGCCCAGGATGGGCTTTTTTCATGCGGGCTAAACTTTTTGGCGGTTAAAACCGATAAGATATACAACCTGATATATTGTCTTTTATAAATATCATACGATCAATGGAGTGAGAAGTTTGAATTTAGGTACAATTGTCGGACTGGTAGTGGCGATAATCTGTATTTTTGCCGCGGCTTTGGTGGAAGCGGGCCATGAAGGGCCGGCGGCGATGGTGCGTTTGCTCAATTTCCCGGGCGCTCTGATTGTCTTCGGCGGAACAATCGGCGCGACGATGACCTGCTTTAGCCTGAAAGACTTCCTCAAGGTGGGCCAGTATCTGGGAGTCGCTTTTAAAGAGACCAAGACCGAGGCTCCGGGATTAATCGCCCAGATGGTCCAGTTTGCCGAAGTCGCCCGAAAAGAAGGCCTGCTCAAGTTGGAAGAGTTGGTTTCCACCGTGGAAAATACTTTTTTGCGCAAAGGGATCCAGTTGATCGTGGACGGCACCGACCCCGCCGTTACCCGCGAGATTTTGGAGAACGAAGTCAATTGCATGGAGGAACGGCATAAAGTGGGAGTGCAGCTTTTCCAGCAAGCGGGAGGGTTTGCGCCCACCATGGGGATGATCGGGACGGTCATGGGGCTGGTCAATGTTTTAGCGAATCTGAATGACACCGCAAGCCTGGGGCCGGCAATCTCCACTGCCTTTATCGCCACCTTTTACGGCGTATTTACCGCTAATATTCTCTGGCTTCCCTTGGCCACCAAATTAAAGGCCCTCAACAAACAAGAGGTTGAAATCTGTCAGATTATTATCGAGGGGGTATCCTCCATCCAAGCGGGCGATCACCCGCGGGTGATCAATGATAAACTGGTGGCGTTTCTCTCCCCCTCCAAACGAGAACTCCCGCAAGTCGAAGCGGCCGGCGGAGCTGTCGGAGTTGACAACGGATGAAGAAGAAGCATGAGGAAGAACATGAGAATGTCGAACGCTGGCTATTGACCTACTCGGACCTGATTACGTTGATGATGGCGTTTTTCGTGATCCTATTCGCCATGGCCCAAGTGGATGCCGCCAAATTTAAGACATTGTCGCAGTCTCTCTCGATGGCCTTCGGAGCCCATGGCGGGAGCGGCGGCACCAACATGTTGACCAATTTTCAAGGTGCCAGAGTTGCTCCCCCGAGCATTTCGGTGATGTCCGAGGACAGCCAGTTCAACGATGTGATGAAATTGATCCGCGAATATACCAATCAGGCGGGAATCTCCAAATCGGTCCAAGCCTCGATCCAGGAACGGGGTTTGGTGCTCAACCTGGCGGATACGGTCTTGTTCGAATCGGGAAAGGCCGACCTGTCGCCACACGCTCAGGAAATCTTGGATCATTTGGCGGAGATTATTTTTTCCACCGGAAGGATGATCCGGGTCGAAGGGCATACGGACAATGTTCCGATTAACACGGCCCGTTACCGTTCCAACTGGCAATTGTCCACCGATCGCGCCACCAATGTCATCATGTACTGGATCTCCAAGTATCCCGATGCGGGCCCCCGGCTTTCCGCGGGAGGGTATGGCGAATTTCGGCCGATTGCCACCAATCAAACGGCGGAAGGCAGGACGAAAAACCGCCGCGTCGAGATTGTATTGCTACGGCAAGAGACTGCCGATAAGGAACCGGGAGCGAAACCGGCTGAAGCGCCGGCGCGTTAACGTTTCATTACACTTCGATTTTGACAGGAAAATAGGGGTGGCCAAAAAAGGAATTTCGGTTTATTTCACGAATTTTAGAATATATTTGATTCGAGTTCCTAGTAGGCCAATCCAAATGGTCGGGTATACGATACCAGTTGGGCGGGTTTCGGGGGTTGGAATCAGTTGACAGGTAAGTTCCTGTGCAAAATCGTTTATGCTATTTAAAGAAAATTCTTTAAATAACAGTATATTAAGCCGAAAGTGGTGAAGAACATGAAAGAGAAGGTAACCGAGGCTTTGGATAAGATCCGTCCCTCGCTCCAAGCCGACGGCGGAGATGTGGAGCTCGTGGATGTACAGCAAGATGGGGTTGTCAAAGTCCGTTTGAAAGGCGCCTGCGCCGGTTGTCCGATGTCGCAGATGACGTTGAAAAACGGGATTGAACGGTATCTCAAACAAACCGTCCCCGAAGTACAGAGCGTTGAATCGGTCTGAGACGAAAATCCCCAACCACCGTTGGGGATTTTGTTTCAAATAAAGCGGAATCAAAACATTTTCAAGAGATCGTTTTTTTTACAGGAGGGTTTAAGCCGCGGAAAGCGAAAAAGATAACGGCATAAGCGTCAAACATACCGGGGTGAATCCGAATATGAGCAGGGGTTCAAAACGCTTCTGGATGATCATGATCCTAACCGTTATGGTAATCGTCTTCGGAACGGGTACCATTTTGGCGGAACCTCCGGCCATCATCGACAGCTTTCGATCCGCTTTAAAAAACCGTGATATTCAAGGTTTTCGCAGCCTCATTGCACCCGATGGTCTCGTGCTGGTGCGTAGTTATAATCGCCATGACCAAGGGCGCGGCGCCGATGTTCTCTTCAGCATCGCCACCCTTCCCGCAAACTTCCAAGTGCCGGTCGCCAACGACTTTCCTTTTGACTTGCAATATCTGTTCGGTTGGACGATCCGGAGTAAATCACTGGTATCGCTCAGCGCCTCCTTTTCCAGTGATGCGCTGGCGGAACGCTCGGTTCCGGCGGTTCGTCATTTCGCGCGCCAGATTGTAGACCGGGCGAACCAGGCCAATCTCAGCTTTGTGCCAACAGTGGTACGGTTAGCGGACGATTGGGTCATTCTAAGCGAAGCGTCCTCGAAACAAGGCTTGCTATCCGGCGCTTTGGCCGTGTTCCAAAAAAACGGACCGGAATACCGTTTGAAAATGGTCGTTGATCTCCGCTGATTCAAAGCGTTGTAATGAACCCTGTCCGAAGGTCAGGGTGAACCCAAAAGCTCAGAGCAGCAAGGGATAAAGTCGTTTTAAAACCCTCTTGCAGGTCGAAGTGATTGGAAAGCGGCTTCATCCCATGGCTTTTAAACCAATCCCGGAAATTCCTGCTGCCGGAGGGCTTCAAACAGGATGATCGCCACCGAATTGGCCAGATTTAAGGAACGCGCATCGGGAACCATCGGAATCCGGATGTTGTGGTCAGGCTCGCGGGAGAGAATCTCCGGCGGCAAGCCGCGGGTCTCCGGTCCGAAGACCAATGAATCGTCTTTGGCAAACCGGATTTGCTGATAATGCCGGCCCCCTTTGGTGGAAGCGTAAAAAAGGCGTTGGTTGGGAAATTGATCAAGATAACTCTGAAAATTGAGATGGCGTTGGATGGGGACCAGTTCCCAATAGTCCAATCCGGCCCGTTTCAGGCGTTGATCATCCCAAAAGAATCCCAATGGTTCGATGAGGTGGAGCTCCGTTCCGGCGGCCGCGCAGAGCCGGGCAATATTTCCGGTGTTTTGAGGGATCTCCGGTTGATAAAGGACGATATGCATCGTAGTAACCTCCGGGCGGTTGATTGAACGGTCACCCTGGAAATGGCGCGTTTTTTAAAAGCGTTGTGATAAACCCTGTCCGAAGGCCAGGGTGAACACAAAAGCTCAGAAAAGCAAGTGATAAAGTCGATTTTTAATCCATTGAAAGGATGATTTCCGAATTTGAGGACTTTATCACATGGCTTTTAAGCCTGTTGCCGGAATCCGCGGGCAAACCGTTCAAAGTGTGATACAATATGGGTAATATTATAGCATAGATCGGAAAGGTTGGAAGACGGCTGGAGCCGTTTTCTTTTCATGGAGAGGCGTCATGGATTACCAAACAGCGTTGAATTTCATTCAAGAATGCACCAAGTTCGGGATCAAGCTGGGCCTGGAGCGGATCGGCGAGATTCTGCGGCGAATGGGCCATCCTGAGGAGCGGTTTCGCGCGATCCATATTGCCGGGACCAATGGCAAGGGGTCTACAGCGGTCATGTACGAGGCATTGTTACGGGAGGCCGGCTTCAGGGTTGGCCGCTTCACCTCGCCGCATCTTAGCACCTATCGGGAGCGTTTTGTGGTCGATGGAGAGCTGATCGGCCAATCGGAGCTGGCGCAGCTCGTAACCGAGCTCCAACCGGTGCTGGCTGCGGTTACGGCCGATGGGTTCGGGAGCCCTACGGAGTTTGAGGTCGGCACGGCGTTGGCCATGCAGTTTTTCGCCCGGCATAAAGTGGACCTGGCGGTGATCGAAGTCGGAATGGGGGGGCGGTTTGACGCTACCAACATCATCAAACCGTTATTCAGCGTGATTACCCATATTGCCTTGGACCACCAGCAATACCTGGGGGACACCCTGGAGAAGATCGCTTTTGAAAAAGCCGGGATTATCAAACCCGGAATTCCAGTGGTCATCGGGCGGCAGGAGCCGGCCATCGAACGTTATCTGATGGAGATCGCCGAGTCGCGGCGGAGCCCTTACCGTACGGCGTCAGCGGTGCAAGTGCGCAGGTTTACGCCAGGCGAGGCAGGCACGGCCGTGGAATACGCTCATCCCCGGCTGGGCGATCTCCGGCTGCAATTGGGCCTGATCGGACGGCACCAGGTGGATAACAGTCTCAATGTACTGGCGGGGCTGGATTTCTTGGAGACGGCCGGGATTGCGACAAGCCCGGAACTGCTCCGGTCAAGCCTGGCCAAGGTCCGCTGGCCCAGCCGGTTCGAGCGGATCGAGGCGGTCGCTCCGCAAAAGTTCTATCTGGACGGCGCCCATAATCCGGATGGCGTTGCGGCACTGGTCGAAACTTTACAGGCCTTATACCCCGGTGAACGAGTGACGCTGTTGATCGGGATCCTGAATAACCGGCCGCTTCCCGAGCTCGCGGCGCTCTTCGCTCAAGTGGCGGCCAATGTCGTCACCACGACGGTGCCCGATCCCAAAAGCGCCGATCCGGAAGAACTGGCGGAGCTCTTTCGCGGGTTGGGCATCGCCAGCGTGGCGGAACCCGATCCCCGGCGGGCGCTTGAGCAAGTCCGGGGTTCCGGATCGGGAATCGTGGTCGCCAGCGGTTCGTTGTACCTTACCGGACTATTACGGTCCATTCTATTGAATATGGGTGATGCAATTGATGAAACGTTTAACAGTGGTCGGCGGAGCGTTCGGGAGCGGCAAAACTGAGTTCGCCATCGCGTATGCCCGGAGTTTGGCGGCGGAGGCCGTTCATCCGGTGGGCCTGGTGGATCTGGATATCGTCAATCCTTATTTTCGCTCGCGCGATGTCGCCAAGGACCTGGCCGAAGCGGGGCTGGAAGTGATCTCCACCGCTCCGGGACTGGAATACGCCGATCTGCCGGCGCTTTCGCCGCAAATCTATACGATGCTTCAAGACCGGCGGGTGACGACGGTCTTCGATGTCGGCGGAGACCCGGTCGGAGCGCGGGCCTTAGGCCGTTTTTACCCTTATTTTAGTCAAGAGGATTATGATTTCTGGGTCGTGATCAATCCGTACCGTCCCGACACCCGGGATGTGGACGAGGCGGAGCGGTTGATCGCGGGGTTGGAGGCGGCCAGCCGTCTTCGCGTCACCGGCTTGGTCGGCAACATCAACCTTGGCCGGGAGACCACCATGGCGATCTGGCGCAACGGTCTCCCGCTGATCGAAGAGTTGGCGTCCCGCCGTAACTTGCCGCTGCGCTTTCACATGGTGGAAGAGGGGTTTTACGCTGCGAACCGGGAAGGGCTGGCGGAATATCCGGTCTTTCCGGTACGTTTGCGGATGCTCCCGCCGTGGCTGCAGGATTAACCGTTCCGCGTCGGAACCGTTGCGCCGCGAATTCCGTTTCGAATAATGTGTGACAAATTAGTGCTTCCGATTGCAAAGCCGTGGAAAAAGTTTTATGATAGAAGATAATGCATGTCCCCTTGATAATTTTTTTCATTCGGTGCTGGGGAGCGTGCCGTTTTATTTGCTTATTTCTGATGATTAAGGAGGCAAGGATCTTGGCTCAAGTCACATTCAATGAGGAACGGTGTAAAGGTTGCGAGTTATGCGTCAGCGTTTGCCCGAAAAAGATCTTGCGCATGGCGGATCGTTTTAATTCCAAAGGATATCGGCCGGCCGAAATCAGCGATCAGTCCCAATGCATCGGGTGCACCTTTTGCGCCCGGATGTGTCCCGACGTTGTGATCGAAGTTTATAAATAAGGAGGCTACTTGAGGTGGCAGAACGTGTAATGATGAAAGGAAACGAAGCCATCGCCGAAGGCGCCATCCGGGCGGGTTGCCGCTGTTTTTTCGGTTACCCGATCACTCCTCAGAATGAGGTTCCCGAGTATATGTCGCGCCGGATGCCGGAGGTCGGTGGGGTCTTTATCCAGGCCGAGAGTGAAGTCAGCGCCATTAATATGGTCTATGGGGCGGCCGGCGCCGGAGTGCGGGCCATGACCTCATCCTCCAGCCCGGGCGTCAGCTTGAAGATGGAGGGCATCTCCTATATCGCCGGCGCGGAGTTACCGTGCGTGATCGTGAATGTGGCGCGCGGCGGACCGGGCTTGGGCGGACTGACCCCGTCCCAGGCCGATTATTTCCAGGCGACGAAGGGCGGCGGTCATGGCGATTATCGTTTGATCGTCTTTGCGCCGGCCTCGGTTCAGGAGATTATCGATCTGATGTTTGAAGCCTTCGTCACCGCCGATAAATACCGTAATCCGGCCATGGTTTTGGCCGACGGATTACTGGGGCAGATGATGGAACCGGTGGTCATGAAGGAACTGGCCGATCTGAAGATGCCGCCCAAGCCTTGGGCGACCACCGGCATGGTCGAGCGGGCGCAGAATGTCGTCAACAGTCTCGGACTGGTGGGCGAGGACCTCGAAAAGATTAACCAGCGGTTGCAGCAGAAATACCGCGAGATCGAGGCCAACGAGATCCGCTTCGAGGATGATGGGACCGCCGATGCCGACCTGGTGGTGGTGGCTTATGGCACCTCGGCCCGGATCGCCAAGTCGGCGATTGCCAAGGCCAAGGCGGAAGGGAAGAAAGTCGGCTTGCTGCGGCTGATTACGCTGTGGCCGTTCCCGAAACAGAAAATCGCCGAGCTCGCCAAGGCGGGCAAAGAGTTCCTGGTGATCGAGATGAGCGCCGGACAGATGATCGAGGACGTTCAACTGGCCAGCGGCGGCCAGACGCCGGTTCATTTCTACGGCCGGTTGAATGGCGCGATTCCGACAGTCACCGAAGCGTATCAAGCTATCATGAAGTACATGACCGGCAAGGGGGTGGAGTAAATGGAGATGGAAAGAGTATTTGGAAGGGCCGCGGCCTTACAGGACCGGGTCAATCACTATTGTCCCGGCTGTACCCATGGGGTCATCCACCGGCTGGTGGCCGAGGCCATTGACGATTTGCAAGTGCGCGAGAAGACCATCGCCATCGCTCCGGTGGGTTGCGCGGTTTTGGCCTATAACTATTTCAATTGTGACAGCCAGCAGGCGGCGCACGGCCGGGCGCCGGCGGTGGCCACCGGCGTCAAGCGGGTCCTGCCGGACCGGATCGTCTTCACCTATCAGGGCGATGGCGACCTGGCTTCGATCGGCATGGCGGAGATCGTGCATGCCGCCAACCGTGGTGAGAATATCACGGTGATCTTCATCAACAACGCCATTTATGGCATGACCGGCGGCCAGATGGCCCCGACCACGTTGCCGGGGCAGAAGACCACTACCTCTCCGTTTGGCCGGGATGTCAAGACCATGGGCAATCCGATCCGGGTCACCGAGATGTTGAATACATTGCAAGGTCCGGCATTTTTGGCGCGGGTCAGCGTCCACGATCCGAAGCACGTCGCCAAGGCGAAAGAAGCGATCCGCAAATCCTTCGAGACCCAGGTGAACGGGCAAGGCTTCTCCATGGTCGAGGTATTGTCGACCTGCCCGACCAACTGGGGGCTCGCCCCGACCGAAGCTTTGAAATGGCTGGAGACCAACATGATTCCCCAATATCCGTTGGGAATCTTCCGGACTCCGGAGGAGGTGGCGAAATGATTTTGGAAGCGATTTTCGCCGGTTTCGGCGGTCAGGGCGTAATGCTCATGGGCCAACTGCTGGCTTACTCCGGGATGTATGAAGGGAAGAATGTCAGCTGGTTCCCGTCATACGGCCCGGAGATGCGCGGCGGCACGGCCAACTGTTCGGTGGTGGTCACCGATGGCGAGGTCGGCTCGCCGGTCATCTCCGAACCGTCGGTGCTGGTGGCGATGAACCGTCCTTCGATGGAGAAATTCGAGAGCATCCTAAAACCCGGAGGAACGTTGTTTTATAATTCGTCCCTGATCGATGTCCAACCGAAACGGACTGACATTCAAGTGGTGGCTGTCCCGGCCAACGAGATCGCCACTGAATTGGGAAATAGCCGGGTGGCCAACATGGTCATGGTGGGCGCCATCCTGAAGCATACCGGAATCGTCCATGCGGATACGGTGATGGACGTGCTCACCGCCAAGGTGTTGACCGGCAAAAAGCAGAGCCTGGTGGCGATCAACCGGGCCGCCTTGGACAAAGGAATGGAATTGGCCTAATTCGATACATTTTTGTGGCTGAAGTTTGCATTGGCAGAAACGCGATCCCGCAATGGTGAATCGCGTTTCTTTTTTAAAAAAGGAAATTGTTACTATTTAACGAATAAGACTTACCAAGACTAGAAAAACTTTTCAATTTTCGGTAGAGGGGGCTTAAGGGATGAGTGCTGAAACGATTATTCTAACCCGGGAACAAGTACAACAACGGACTTTTATCGCCCAAGTCTATGCCTGGATGACTTTCGCCTTGGGTATCACCGCCCTAGTGGCCTGGTTTGTACAGGCCACTCCGGAATTGCTGACGGCCATTCTCGGCAATTCCTGGACTTTCATAGGGTTGCTCATCGCCGAGTTGTTGCTGGTGATCTTTTTGACCAAAGCCATCGACCGGCTCTCCGGGCAAGTGGCCACCTTTGTCTTTTTCGCTTACGCGATGCTGAACGGAGTGACCTTTGCGGCAATTTTTCTGGTCTATACGATGTCTTCGATCGCCGCCACCTTCTGGATCACCGCCGCTACCTTCGGAGCGATGAGCTTCTATGGCTATATCACCAAGCGTGATCTCACGAGCATCGGCAATTTCTGCGGCATGGCATTGCTGGGCCTGATCGTGGCGACGCTGGTGAATCTGTTCTTTCAAAACAATATGATCTACTGGATTACGACCTACGCCGGGGTCCTTATTTTCGTGGGATTGACCGCCTATGACACCCAAAAAATTAAAAATATCCACAGTGAGGCACTGGGTGGTGAAGAAGGAGAACGGAAAGTGGCCATCCTGGCGGCACTGGCATTATATCTGGATTTTATTAATTTGTTCATTTTGCTGCTGCGGTTCTTCGGACGGCGGCGCTAAAAAAATAATCCCTGCAGTTCGTGATTCGAAGGAGCGGATACGCATTGGAGATCACCGTCGTTCGGCCAACCCCCGAACAATTGGAGTGTTTGAATGTCGATACCTGGCCGATTTGGGAGTGCGGGCCATCCACTTTCGATTGGCATTACGATGAGCCGGAAACCTGCTACCTATTGGAAGGGCAGGTCACCGTGACGGCGGACGGTCAGAGCGTCAGCTTCGGCAAAGGCGATTTGGTGACGTTCCCGGAGGGATTGTCCTGCGTTTGGACGGTGCGGGAGAAGGTCCGGAAGTATTACCGGTTTGGTTGAATCGTTTTCTAGAAATTCCACAAAAGAAATAGAGTGCCTCGCCGCACTCTATTTCTTTTGCAAAAGCATTTTATGGTAGCCCCGTTCTCCGTACGGCTGCAGCTTCTCCAGCCACAACTCCTCCAGGGCCTTTAAGTCTTCTTTGTAATCGTGCAGCGGATCGTCGACCGGTTTCAACTCGTCGATGACTTCAAAGGTGAAGTTTTCCGGACCGTAGCGGTCCCAGTCCTGTTGCAGCTCCCGGTTGCGGAGAAAACAATGTTGTTTCAACTGAAAGCGGGCGCTGTTGAAACTACCGGGCAGATTGGGACTGGCGGCGATGAAGCGTTTGCCGTTGACCTGGTTTTGGATTTGATAAATCCCCATGGGGCGGAGCGTTTGTTTGTATTCCTGCTTTAATTTGGAGCGTTTTTCGTCCATGGCAATCGTTCCTTTCAAGATGATTGGGTCTTACTCGGAATCGTACTTCGGCAACTCGGCGCCGGAGATGATTTTCGCCCCGAGCGCGGCGTACTTCCGCAGCCGTTTCTCCTTGGATTCCTCGCCCAACAAGGCGAAGATCCCCTCGCGGATGACATAAACCTGGTAGCCCCGGTTAATTGCACCCTGGATGGTAAAATCCACGCAGACTTCGGCCGCCATTCCGGTGATGAATAATTTGCCGACCTGCCGTTGGTCCAGATGGCGCCGGAGTTCGGGGTTGGAAAACGCGTCGGCCCGCAGCTTGGTAATGATCTGCGGCTGATGCTGGTGCAGATTGGGACTGAGCGCCGCTTCCTTACTGCCCTGGACCGGAATATGGGGCATGAAAAGCGAGCGCAACGTCCCGGCCTCCTTGACCTGGGCGATATATACGATGTCGCCGCCCCTCCGGTTAAAATAATCGATCGCAGTATTGACATGCTGAATGAACTGATAGGCACTGGGAGATTTGACCCGCAGCCGTTCATCGGCTTGGGGAAAGCTACTCTGGATGTCAATGACCAGCAAGGCGTCCTTGGACATGGTCTTGCCGTCGATTTTTTCTCCCCGGGTGACGCCATGCAAGTACGTAAATTGGTTATAAAAGACCAGTCCGAGATAAACCAGGAATAATCCCATTGCCACCATCACAAATTCATGCACCTCCGGAATTTGTTTTGGTTTCCTGGCAATCGGTAGGATAAGAGCGCGGCGATAGGCCGTAACACCCGGCGGGAGTTCCATGAATCCGCCAATATCATTGGAAAGCTGCCGTAATCTTTACGGTAGTTTACGCAACGGTTGCCCGCGACAGGCAGATTCAATTGCAGGAAAACGCAAATTAACCAAACATAACTTATTTGAGTTTGATTATTACCTAGACATTATATTAAAAAGTTTATAAAATGTCAATTGAATGCCATAAACTTGGATCGATTTTGGGAATGATGAAGGGAAGGACGACCCGGAGGAAGAATAAAGAACGGAAAAAAGAATCGGGAATCGCCGAGGCGGTTCGCTATATGCAATGACATGATTGGAATCCCATGATTTACGAAAAAACGGTGAAGCGTTGGTTATTTTCGCAAATCATTTCCGTTAAGGATTCATGCCGTTGCATATAGAGTCAGGAGGCAGACATGTTTTTCGATATTATACGGTCGCGCCGTTCGATCCGGCATTACCTGGCCCAACCGGTGGAACGGGAGAAAGTCGAGCAGTTGCTGGAGGCCGCGCTGCGCGCGCCGTCGGGAAAAGGAATTTATCCCTGGGAGTTCCTGGTAGTGGATCAGCCGGAATTACTCCAGAAGATGGTGCGGTGCAAGAAAAACGGTTCGAATTTTATCCAAGAAGCGCCGCTGGCTATCGTGGTTTGCGCCGACCCGGCGCAGAGCGATACGTGGATCGAGGACGCCGCGGTTGCGACGGCTTTCATGACTTTGGCAGCCGAAGCGATGGATCTCGGCAGTTGCTGGGTGCAGATCCGCGGCCGGGAGAGCGCCGCTGGAGGGAGTTCCGAGAGCTTCCTCCGGGAATTGTTAAACATCCCGGAACGTTTGGCGGTTCTCTGCTGCCTGGTAGTGGGTTATCCGGCGGAACAGAAAGCGCCGCGGGAGATCACGGAGCATAAGTTACAAAAGGTGCATCATGATACAGTTTAAAAGCCATGAGATAAATCATTCGGACCGGAAATTGGGATATTAACCAACTTTATCACTTACTTGAAGTAATCGCTGTGATCGTTCCGGCTTTAGCCGGATTATCACAGCTTTTTTAATAACCTCTTAATTCAACCCTCCGCTCCCAATAATTTTTCGTTATTTTGCCGGATATACAATGGAAAAAAATAGCGGACGGAGGGGTTGCCTATGTCACGTTTCAGCCGGAGTCAAAGATTTGCCCTGATACTCTTCATATTGCTGGCATTGATCCGTATTCAGGTCGGCGATACCGTCAATGTAACGCTATCCCAGGGCATCCCTAATCTCAACGGAGTTTTTTCGCAGGTTTATACCCTGGATGGCGAGGTGGTCTCCGGCCCGGTGGACCAGATTATCCCAACAGCCGGGACCAGCCTGCCGTCTTTTCAACCGCAATTCAAAGAGCCGCTTCATATCCGCTTATTTCACCTCAACGATCTGCATGGCTTCTTGACGATTCCCAATTCAAAGAAAGGGGATACCCATTACTACTCCCAGATGGTGAAAATCGTCAAACAGGCCCGCGATAACGCCGGGCCGAATGAAGCGGTGTTGTTTTTATCCGCCGGCGACGATCACACCGGGAGTGTTTTTGACGAGTTATTGGGGATGAACGCTCAGACATTTACCATCGATCCGGCCTACCGGGCTCATTCGGAGGCGGGGATCGATGCGGCAGTCCTGGGAAACCATGAGTTCGACCGGGGCACACCCTTACTTGCCAAAGCGATTGCCGCCGATGCGCGTTTTCCGATCGTTTCCGCCAATGTTTATGGTTCCAAATTTCTCACTTCCCGGCATTATCATCCGGCGCTGATCGGTATTATCAAGGGGTTCCGGGTGGGAATCATCGGTTTAACCACGGCTCAAGATACTCACACCCAAACAAAGGATGATCCGCAATTGAAGGTGGCATCCCCGGTTAAAACCTTGGAAAACCTCCTTCCTCAACTGGCTGAGTTGTCCGATCTGGTCATCATCCTTTCTCACGTCGGCTATGAGCCGAAAGCATCCAACCAGTCATTATTTCACGGCCACTCCGACTTGGAGCTGGCGGAGACCGCCGGCCGTTTAACAACGAAACCGGTCGTAATCGTCGGGGGACATAGTCATACCGCCTTGAACCTGGATAAACTGGAAACGAAGCAGGCCGGTATCCCCATCCTACAGACGGGCCAACGCGGCCAATGCCTTGGTGAACTGCAATTGGATCTGAAGTCCGAAGCAGGGCAGATCCAAGGGGTAAACTATTCCGCCCGCCTGTACCCCACGAAGAAACGCGATGATACGGTAAAAAGCAGCGATCCCAATTGCGAAAAGTACGAACATGATTCGGATTACGATCAGCATTTCGAGAATACGGTGATCGCGCCGTTGTTGAATAAGCTGGCCGCCAAATTGAGCGAGACCATCGGACGAGTGGCTGATCTGCCGGAGCTCGGCAATCAAAGGACCTTGATCGACCGCTATACCGGAGAATGCGCCTTGGGTAACTTCATGAACGATGCCATCGTCGCCCGGAGCAAACAGTTTCCGGGACTTGAGAACCAGGGGGTGGATCTGGCGGTATTCAATGCTTCGGGCATCAACAGTGGCCTTCCTGTGGCTGACCGGATCACCTTCAATGATTGGTATGCGGTCATGCCTTTTGCCGATACCGTTCAAATCGGGACGATGAGTGGACGGGAGATCCGGACGATGGTGATCAACAACGCCAAGCGGATTGTACGGCCCGCGGAATTGACAGGCCCAAACCCGTTGGATCTGGTCGGTTATTTCTCCCGCGGCTTTCTTCATTTTTCCAAAGGTCTCCGTTATACGATTCGGCTGGGGGCGAACGCCCAGGAGACCACGGCAACGGCGATCACGCTTAATGGTAAACCGATCGAGCAGGTCTTGGATCAGCAATTTAGGGTAGCCTTCAATAGCTTCGTCGGTGACGGCGCCTTTAACGAGGCATGGAACGGCAATCCGATCGGCGCTAATATCTCCGGTGATATCCGGAGCTACGATTTGAAGGCAATCCTCAAAACCGATACCGGCCTGGTCTACCGGAACGAGATTGTCGCTTATATCAAGGAGCAGGGTAGGATCGACCGCACCAGCGGGGCGGTGCTTGACGGAAGGGTGAAAGTTATTCCCTAGCGCATTAAAAGCGTTGTGATAAACCCTGTCCGAAGGCCAGGGTGAACACAAAAGCTCAGAAAAGCAAGTGATAAAGTCGTTTTTTAGTTCCATTGAAAGGATGATTTCCGAATTTGAGGACTTTATCACATGGCTTTTAAGAAATGAATCAACTATTCCGAGCCTGGGAGCTTTGGTTGAAAACGATCAAAATTCCCAGGCAGGCCAGAAGAATCATGATGGAAGTGACATAGATCAAAGCAGGATGCAACTTGTAGAGATATCCGGAGCCCATGCCCACCAACGCGCTCAGAATGGAAAGGGAAGTATTATACAGCGAATAAATCCCGGCCCGCTCCTTGCCTGCGGTGGCGATGGCCATCATGGAATCGAGGAATGGTTTGGAAATGCTATAACCGAAGGCAAACAGGCTGACCATCGCCATGGTCAGCCAGAAATTGCCCGCCGGTATCAGAATAAAACCCGCTAGAGCCATGGCTTGGATTAGAAATCCGCCGATCATCGCCGGTACCCGTTGGGTCGTGGCGATGCCGGGCATAATCACCACCGCCACCAGGAACATTACCGCCGGCCCGACCCCGCCCAGCAGGGAGATGGCCGAGCTGTCCAGCTTCAAAGCCTCGGTGAGGTACGGCGCGTAGTACAGGCTAGTGAAAGTGCCGATTGGCACATAGACGTTAAAAAGGACTGTCAGAACGAAGACTAGGATCAACGAGGGTTTGAAGCGCAGGAATTGAAGCACTTGCCAATAAGAGTTCTTTTTGAGGATCGTTTTCAGGCCCAACTGGCGGTGCTCGGCCAGGATCTGCTGGCCGACCCGGGTCTCCCGGTAGCAATGGTGGCGGCCCAGAATCATGACGGTCATGCTGAGAGCGGCAAACCCCAACAGAATCCGCTCGCCGTAGACAATGCCGTATTGGGCCACCAGCAACCCGGCCAGGGGCACCAGAAAGCCGGTGGAAACATTGATAATACTAAAGAGATTATAGGCCGCCACTTGCTGCTGGGCGTCGGCGTCCTCCACCACCATCAGATTCCAGGAGACTGCGACGATCTTGACCGCGCTATTGACCGCGGTGGCCAGGGCGAAGAGCCAGAAGTTATTGGAGAACAGGTAGATCAGGAGCGAGACGGGCCAGGCGATGGAGTCGAAAATCAGCGTCGTCCGCCGCCGGCCCAAGGCATCGGTGATCACTCCGCCAAACATCGAGAAGAACGCGCTGGCGACCGCCCCGATGGCGATGATAAAGCCGATCTGAACGTCGGTGACTCCTTGGGACTTCATGTACAGGCTCAAATAAAAATTGTACATGACATAGGGAATCCCCCAGAGCGGTTCAAAAAGCACCGAGATCCGGGTATTGCCTTTCAGAAGCCGGTAGGAGTCCAGAATATTGAGGGGGGTCGGATTGTTTGACATGGTATCCATCCTCGGCGGCCATCATTTGCGGCGGCATGATACAGCGGATTCGCAAAAGCCGCAAATACCATTCTACCGGGTTTCACGACTTTTTTAAAGCCCAATCATGGAATTTTTAGCGCTGATATAGGTTGATGGATGGCAAAACATTCGCCGAAGAAAAAGGCCCCGGCTGTCGCAGCGCGGGGTCTCGTCTTTCATTCGAGGCTCTTTCACGAGTCTGAGTTCGATGATGGATTTTATCGTAAGATGCCGCAGGCGTCAATCTGGGCAATGGCTTTTTGAATCCGTTCAGTGGGCTGGACCATGGCCAGCCGGACGTATCCCTCGCCGCCGTCGCCGAAGCTGCTGCCGGGGACCACGATCACGCCGGTCCGTTCCATCAGTTCGAAAGTAAATTCCAAAGACGAGCGAAACCGGGCGGGAATCGGCGCCCACATGAACATCGTGGCCGGAGTGCGGGGAATGGGCCAGCCGATCGCGCCCAGACCCTCAATGAGCAAATCGCGGCGTTCCTGATAGGCGCGGACAGTGGCGGCCACGCAATCCTGGGGACCATTCAGCGCCGCGATGGCCGCTTTTTGCAACGGCAGAAAGATCCCGTAGTCGAGATGGGATTTTAACTTGCGTAACTGCGCGATGAGTTCGCGGTTGCCGACGGCGAAAGAAAGCCGGGGGCCGGGGATATTATAGGATTTGGATAGGGAGTTGAATTCCAGGCCGATCTCTTTGGCTCCGGGATAGTTGAGAAAGCTGCCGCCCTTGGCGCCGTCGAAGACCAGCTCGCAATAGGCGTTATCATGCAGGACCGCGATCCCGTACTCCCGGGCGAAAGCGATCAACCGCTCGTAAAAGGCGGGCGGGGCCACTGCGGTCACCGGATTGTTCGGGTACGAGACGATCATCAGCCGCGCCCGCCGGGCCACTGCGGGAGGAATGGCCGCGAAATCGATCAAGTAATCATTCTCGGCCAACAGCGGCATTTTATATAGCTCCGCGCCGGCCAGTTGCGGGCCGACACTGAAAATGGGATAACCCGGGTCGGGGACCAGAACGACATCACCGGGATCGGCCAGGGTCAAGGCGATATGGGCTAAACCGTCCTGGGAGCCGTTCATGGAAAGAATCTCATCGGGCTGGAGTTCCACCGCGAAACGCCTTTGATACCATTGCTGCACCGATTCCACCAGTTCCGGCAGATCAGCGATGGCGTAACGGTAATTTTCGGGACGGAGCGCCTCCTCGTGCAGGGCGCGCATGATATGGGGGGCCGGCGCCAGATCGGGGGTCCCGATGCTGAAATCGATGGCATCGCGGCCGGCTTGCAGCAGCGCTTTTTTGCGCTGATCCAGTTGGGCAAAGATCGCCGAGTTCAAGGCCTCGGTCCGTTTCGCAAATTGCATGGCAGTCTCCTCGAATTCGCGTCGAATCGCACGTTCAGATATTCCTGACGATTACAAAACACCGGCCCGTTCCATCCAAAATGGATCAAAAAGGCGGGCTTCCTAAAAATCTTACCGCAAAATGAACCATTTTGCATCATTTTTTTGAGATCGGGAATTCATTAAGCTGGTTCTGTCAAACTTTTGTAAATTTTTTCAATGAAAACTTTCGGCTCCGGGGAAAATTATATTAAGATAGAAATGAGAAGGAGTGGTCTTCGAATGGGACCGTCAAACGATCTGCGCAAAACCGTGTCGCCCGAGGCCTATCATGTGCTCTACGAAAAAGGCACCGAACCGCCGTTTAGCGGAAAATACTATTATAACAAAGAACGGGGCACATACCATTGCGCCGGTTGCGGCAATGTGTTGTTCGATTCGGCGACCCAATACGAGTCGGGAACCGGCTGGCCCAGTTTTTACGGGGCGGTTCCCGGCGCCTTGACCATGGCTCGAGATCGCAGTCTGGGCATGGTTCGCACCGAGGTCAAGTGCGCCCGCTGCGGCGGCCATTTGGGACACTGGTTTGACGACGGTCCGGCGCCCACCGGTGAGCGGTTTTGCATCAACTCGGCGGCCCTGGATTTCAAAAAAAGTTAATTGTGGGAGGTTTCATGCGACTGAAAGGCTTCATATCCGATCTGGACGGCACATTACTCAATACTTTGCCCATCTGTTGTCATGGGTTCCGGCGGGCATTCGTGACTTTTTTGGGCCGGGAGTATTCGGACGCCGAGATCCAAGCCTGGTTTGGCCCCTCGGAGGAAGGAATCATCAAAAAGCTGGTTCCTCACGCCTGGCAGGAATGTCTGGACATCTATTTACAGGAATACGAAAAGGCGCATCAAGTTTGCGCGGAACCATTTCCGGGCCTGAAAGAGATCTTGGACTCTTTGCTCAAACAAGGGGTGAAATTGGGCATCGTCTCCGGGAAAGGTCCCCAAAGCATGGCGATATCGCTGGCTGTCTCGGGCTTGCGGGATTTCTTTGAAGAGGTTGCCACCGGTTCCGAAAGCGGGGTGGTGAAGGCCGACCAGATCCGGGAGATGGTCCGCTCATGGGGGCTGGAACCGTCGGAAGTCGCCTATTTGGGAGATACGGCCTACGATATCCGGGCGGCCCGCGAAGCCGGGGTGATCCCGTTGGCCGCGGCCTGGGCGGACACGGCCCAGGTCCAAGAGATGACCGCCGCCGCTCCGGCAGCTTTATTCAAAACTTCTACGGAGCTAGGCTATTGGCTGGAAACCCATGGCGGCCTCGAAGCAACGGCCGTCAATGAGTAGCGGATGTCTTTCTCTTTGGTGGATAGTTTGCTGAAGCACATTTCTGATCCAATTCAATCGTCGGACGTTCATGACGGCAGGATTTGCCGGCCGGCCCCCGAATTCCTTTAGCAGAGAAGCAGGGGGTTTTTTTATGAAAGTCACAACGCTCATTGGGGAACTCGCCAGCCACGAGGCGATTATTGAGAGAGCACGGCAAGCGGTCGCCCGTCAAGACTTTGACCTGGTGGTTATCTTCCCGACGCTCAGTTTGTTGAATGCGGTTCAGGATGAGATCATCAATCAGCCCGGCGTTACCGGCTTCGGCGGGGTGCGTTTTTTATTGATGGAAGGGTTTGTCGAAGAGATTAGCCAGCGTTTTGGGTTCAACGCCCGCCGCCCGACCGAGCTGGAGAAAGAACTGCTGATTGCCGGGGTGTTTCAGGTTTTGGATTCTGCAGGCCAGCTGGACGAGTTGAACCGGGTACCGTTCGCGGCCGGTTATCGGGCGGCGATCCTGGCCGGGATCGCCGAATGGAAACGGTCCGGGCTGACCCCGGAGCTTTTCATGGAGTGGTCCGCCGGCCGCGGCGCCAAACTTGAGCAACTGGCGCTGTTATATCTTACATATCAGGAGTTGTTGCGGCAGCGGGGGCTGGTGGAAGACGATCTGATCCTGGAGGCGCTGGAGCAACTCCGTTCCGAAGCGGCCGGACCCTCCTCCCGGATGCCGCTGTTGCTGTATGGTTTCACCGATCTGACGCCGTTACAAACCGATATGCTGAAAGCCTTGGATCTCTGGTTCGATTGCGAAGCGATGATCGATCCCACCGGAGTGCCGGAGTTTCAACAGGTAGCGGCACGTCACTTCGCCATGAAGTTGAAACCGTCCCCATCCCTGCCCCCGCACGGCCCCGGGGCCAGGATGGCCCCAGGGCAAGCGGCCATGGATGGCATCACGCACAGCCCCGGGGCCAGGACGGCCCCAGGGGAAGCGGCCAAGGATGGCATCACGCGCAGTCCCGGGGCCAGGACGGCCCCAGGGGAAGCGGCCAAGGATGGCATCACGCGCAGTCCCGGGGCCAGGACGGCCCCAGGGCAAGCGGCCATGGATGGCATCACGCGCAGCCCGGTCCTGGCCGAGCTGCAGTACAGCTTCTGGCGCGGGGAGCCGCGGCCGCTGCCGCATCCGCCGAGCGATGATTCGGTGCGGCTGCTGCAGACGGCCGGATGGTCCCGCCAGGCCCGGGCGATCGCCAGGGAGATCTGTCACGGCCTGGAAGCCGGTTTATACGCCACCGACGATTTTTTGATCATTGCGCCCCAGCCGCAGCAGTTCCTGAAGGCCGCCGGCCCCGTTTTTCGCGAGTATCATCTGGCGTTGGCCGGCGCGGCATTGACCGCGCGCGAGCTTCCCGGCGTCAGTCAATTTCTGCAGTCCTTGACGGCGTTGGCCGAGGATTGGCAATGGCCGGATCTGGCCATCCTGATCCGGCAATGGCACGCGGGCAAGCCGGCCGCCGCCGGTGATCGCCTGGTGGCTTGGCTCGGCGAGAGCTATGGGGCGATCTCCGGCCGGGAACAGTGGCTCAAGCTGTTGAATGACGAGGAGTTGGTCGAAACCGCGCGCCAGGAAGAACTCGACCTGGAGAGACTGGCTGCCGGGTTGCGGCGCCTGGCCGAGTATCCCCGGGAGGCATCGCTCCGGGCTTACCTGGAATTGACCAGGCAATGGTTTCATAGCGCCGAGGCCTGGGGAGGGCAATCCTTCGAGGATGATCCGGAACTCCTCCGGCAACAGCTCCTCAATTACCAGGCGATGCAAACCGTCACGGGCACCATCGATGAGATTCTCGGCTTTCTCCCCGGCGCCGCGACTCAGATCCTGACCGTCCGGGAGTACCGGCGTTTCTTCGAGGAGTACCTGTTGGCGGCGGAAGTACCCGAGCCCCGCAGTTTCCGGCCGCAGGTACGGGTGATCCCGCCTCGCGAAGCGCGCGGCCTGCGGGCCAAGGTGGTCTTCATTACCGGATTGGAGCAGGGAAGCTTCCCCCGGATCTATATCAACGATTGGAAACTGACTCCGGCTGAACGGCGCGAGCTGAAGACGCTGGGCGTCGATCTGGAGACCGGGGATCAATATCAGATTCAGGAACGGATGGCCTTCTATTGGTCGCTGTCTGCGGCCAAGGAACGGCTGTATCTGGTCTTTCGGGACCAGGACGATGAGGGGCAGCCGCTGAACCGCTCACTCTTTCTCGAAACCGTCCTGGAATGGCTGCCCGATCTGGAGCAGCGGGCCGTGCGGCTGGGTTTGGCTCCGGAGATTCAGTCCAGTTTCGGCCAATGCCGTTCCCGAAGTGAAGAAAGCTTACGACTGGCCCAATGTTTACACTCCGATGTCCGGAGCCTGCCCGAAGAGGAGCTGGCGTTCTGCCGGATGTTGCTCGACTCCGCCTCCTACCGGCGTCTCACCCAGGCCATGCAGCGCCGCTGGAACCGGGGAGCGGACGGGCCGCCTGACGGGGTCAGCAGCTTTATGAATGATCTGGCTGCCCATTTCGGCGCCGATTACTGTTTTGGCATCACCGCCCTGGAGGATTACAGGAATTGCCCTTACCGTTTTTTTCTGAAGCATCTCTTGCGGATTAAACCGCTGCTTCAGCCGAGGCTTATCCCTGAGAACCTGGATCTGGGCAATCTTTATCATGAGGTGCTCCGCCAATTCTGGCTTCGTTACCGGGACGAGCGGTTAAATGAGGAGCGTTTCGAATCCTATCTGCAGGTCCTGGAAGAATCGTTTGCGGCGCAGTTCGGCGTGTGGCAGGAGAAAGCCGCCAACCGGATCGCAGGGACGGTGTTATTGATTCAGCGGGCCCAAGCCCAGCGGACCCTGCGCCAATGGCTCGGTGCCGAACTGCAGTGGGCCGAGCGGACCGGACACCGCTTCCGGCCCCGGTTGTTGGAATTCGCTTTCGGCCAGGCAGGGGCCGCGTGTGATGCCCTCCTTGACCGCTTGCCCTCGGGCCCGCCTGGCCCAGGGGGCGGACACGGCGCCGCAGCGGCGGCGCGGCCTTTCCGTCTGGAATGGGAGGCCGGCGACGCGCGGATCGCCGGCCGGATCGACCGGGTCGATGCCGACAGCGCCGGCCATTTTATCGTCTACGATTATAAGCTCGGTTCCGGCCCGTCCGCCGGCGATCTGCTGGATCAGCGCAGGATCCAAATCCCCGTCTATCTGCTGGCCCTGGAGCAATTGGTTTTCGGCTCCGATACCGCGGTGGGCGGCAGTTATTTGGGCCTCCGCAACCCGTCGCGGATCCGGGGGGGAATCTGGCGGGAGCGGCGCTTGGGACTCAGCTGGCGGGGCCAAGGATTGCTGGCCGACCCCGATTGGGAAGAATGGCTCGCTCAGGTCAAAAACGAGCTGGCCGCGACGATCGACGCGATCCGCAGCGGCCGGTTCCAACTGACTGCAGCCGATTGCCCGTCCTATTGCGAGTACCGGATCTGCTGCCGGCGCCAAGAGTGGGAAGGAGAGTTGACTGATGCCGCATCCGCCCAATGAACAACAAGCCGCCGCCATCCATGAATTTGGCGCGGACTTGCTGGTCTCGGCCGGCGCCGGGACCGGCAAGACGACGGTTTTGGCAGAAAAATACCTGCGCCTGCTCGAAGAACGCCGGGCTGAGATCGGAGAGATCGTGGCGATCACCTTTACCAAGAAAGCCGCAGCCGAGATGCGCGACCGGATCCGCCAGGGCCTCCGGGAGCGTCAGAATCAGGCCGAGAACCAAGCGGAACTGGAATTTTGGCGAAACCAGTTGCAGCGGATCGACGGCGCGCGGATCGTCACCTTCCACAGTCTTTGCCTGGGGCTGATCCAGGAGAATCCCTTGGAAGCCGGGATTCCGCCGGTCTCCGGCATCCTGGGCGAAGGCGAGGAACAAATTTATCTGAACCAGGCCATTGCCGAATTATTCACGGAGATCGTCCAGAACCCCACCGCGGACTCCCAGGCGCTGGTCCGCTTGATCCTGGATTATGGCTGGGAATCCCTGGCCGAAAGCCTGGCCGGACTCTACCAGGCCATCCGGGAGAGCGGCCGCGCCTTTGGAGAAGTGATCCGCCAGACTGCGGAGGCCCTCCGGGATGCTTTGGCAGCGCGGATTGCCGGGGCGGACGGTTTGATTGCGGACATCGAGGAACTGCTGGAGTATAGCTCCACCCAGAAACTGACCGAAAATGCCCAGGGCGTTCTCGGCTTATTCCGGGAGGGTTGGCCGGGCTACCGGGAGCTGCTGCGGGACGGGAAAGAACTGGACGAACTGCTTCCGGCCCTGGGGGAGTTGGCGAAAGGATTGCCCAAGACGCTTCCCGCCGCCATCAAACCGCGGGTGGTCGCGGTCCGCGACCAGATCGACGCAGTGAAGCAGCGCTTGGTGGATGGGGCGGCGCTGGAGCGCCTGGAAACTTTGGAAACGTTGTTGGAAGGATTGGACCGGCGGTACCGGGAGTTGAAGCAGGAGTCGGGTCTGCTGGACTTCGCGGACCAGCAGCTTTTGGCCAGAGATCTGTTACAGAACCACCCGCAGCTGGCGGAGCGGGTGACCGCCGGGATCCGCTACCTGCTGGTGGACGAGTTTCAGGACACCAACAGCCTGCAACTGGAGATCGTCCGTTCATTGCTAGGCGAGGATTATCAAGGCGGCCGGCTGATGGCGGTCGGCGATATCAAGCAGTCGATCTACCGCTTCCGGGGCGCCGAGGCCGATCTCATGACCGAGCTGGGCCGGGAGATCGAATCCCGCGGCGGCCGGACCATTGCCTTGACCCGGAATTACCGCTCCAACCAGACCGTCATCCGGTTCATCAATGCTTTCTCCCAGGAGCTCTTCGCCGGAGAAAGCTTTCCCTACGAACCCCTGGAAGCCGGAGGGAATGACGCCGGATCGCGGGTCGAATTCATCCTGGCCGGGGAGACCGCGGACTTGCGGGAACAGGCCCGGCTGGTGGCGCGCAGGATCGTCCGCTTGGTGGCGGAGAGCGCCGGAACCGGGACGCCGGTCGGCTATGGCGACATCGTCCTGCTCTTCCGGGCCGGAACCGCGATGGGGCTTTTTCAGCAAGCCTTGGTGGAACTGGGAATCCCTTATTACACGGCCAGCGGCGGCGATTTATACCGGCGCCAGGAGATCGTCGACCAGCTGAATCTCCTCCGGCTGGTGCAACAGCGGTATGATACCGTGGCGCTGCTCGGCCTGGTAAGTTCCCCCTACGTCGGACTGAGCGAGACCGAATTGTACCGCTTATGCCGGGATGAGGGCCTGGCGGAGGCCTTTTACGGCCGGGAGGATTTTGAGAAGTTGCTGCCCGAACCGGCTGCAGCGAGGTTGCGGGAATTCCGGGAGTTGCTCGGTTATCTCCAGGAACACCGGGAGTTGTTGCCCATCCCCGCCATGCTCCGGCTGGCGCTGGACCGGCTGCACTATCGCGAACTGATGCTGGGCTCGGTCGACGCCGGGCAGCGCTTGGCCAATCTGGAGAAGCTGCTCTACAAGGCCGAGGAGTTTACCGCCGCCGGTTACCACGATCTGAATCGTTTCCTCAGTTACCTGCAGGAACTCGAAGGCATGGAGATCGGGGAAGGCGAGGCCCAGACGCAAGCCGAGGGGAGCGACGTGGTCCGGCTGATGACCATTCATCGTTCCAAAGGCTTGGAGTTTCCCGTCGTGATCCTGCCCGATCTGGATCGTTCGTTCCGGTTGGGCAACCGTTCCAAGCTGGTCTTCCACAAGGACTTAGGTGTCGGTTTTAAGATCCCGGTCCCGGAGAGCGAGGCCGCGGCCACCTCGGTCTGGGAGGCCATCAAGGAGCGCGAGCGGCGCGACGAAATCGCCGAACTCAAGCGGGTATTATACGTGGCGCTGACCCGGGCCAAACGCCAATTGATCCTGGCCGGTTCGGGGGTAAGCCGGTCGCGCGGCAAGACGCTGGAGACCGCGGGAAACTGGATGAAATGGTTCGAATTGCTGCTGCCCTTGGCCGAGGCCGGCGCAGAGCTGGAGTATCAGGGGATACCGGTGGCGGTGGTCCGCGCGGTGCCGGAGGTCCAGCCGCCGGAGCGTCCGGTGAAGCTGTTGGAGACGGTGGCTCCCGACCTGGCGGCCGCGCCTTCCCCGGCGGGCCGGGCGGCGCCCGAGGTCGCCGCGGCCGGAGTTGCCGCAAACGCCGGCTGCGTAGTGCCGCTGAAGGTCTCGGGCATTCTGGCCTTTAAGAGTTGTCCGCGCGGTTTTTACCTGCGGCATATCATGCGTCTGGAGCGTGGGCCGGCGGCCGATGACGAGCCGAGCGCCGCCGCGCTTCCCGGAGCCGGAGCCCATTTGGGCGCGCAGATCGGCAATTTTGTCCATCAGGCGGTCCGGGCGGGAACGCCCGACTGGCCGGAGGAACTTTGGAAGGCTTACTTTGCGGAGTTGCAGGTTCCCGATCCCGACCGGTTGAAAGCCGATCTGGAGCGGATCTGGCGGAACCTTCAGGCCAGCGAGTACCGGGGACGGGGCGAGATCTGGGATGAGGTGCCATTCATTTTGAAGTTGGAAGGCGCAGTGCGGGTGGAAGGCAGGTTTGACCGGCTTTACCGCGAGCCCGGCGGCGGGCTGGTGTTGGTGGATTATAAGACGCACCGGATCGCGCCCCGTCAGGTGGAGGAGACCGCCGCAAAATACTTTTGGCAGCTTCAGCTGTATGCTCTGGCAGTGGCCGAACTGTGGGGGAGGTTGCCGGACCGGGCGGTCCTGTATTTCCCTTACCCCGACCGGGCGGTGGAAGTGCCGCTGGACCAGGCCGCTTTGGCCCGGACCATTGCCGAGGTGCGGGAGATCGGCGCGTTCATCGCCGCCCATCCCTATCCCGGAGACTATCCGGCCGGAGCCGACTGTGAGAACTGCCGCTACGGCTGGTTCTGTCACGCCGGTAAAGCTTAATCGGCGGCTTCCTCCACATGGGATGCGAAGGCGCTGTGATTGTGGATGGACTCGTAGCTTTCCACCTCGACCTGGAAAGAGCGGATCCGCGGCTCGGAGCGGAGCGCCAGGACGGAGTCGCGCAGGATGTCCTCGACGAACTTGGGGTTCTGGTAGGCGGCTTCGGTGACGTATTTTTCATCCTCCCGCTTGAGCACCGGATAGATGGGGCAACTGCCCTGAATCCGCAACAGTTCGATGAGCTCCTCCAGCCACAGGATTTTCCCCGGATAGGAGCAGTGTACCAGGGTCCGGATGGCCGCCCGCTGATTGTGGGCGCCGTAAGCCGAGATCTCTTTGCTGCAGGGGCAGAGGGAGAGGACCGGTATCTCCGCGCCCAGTTGGAAATGGAAGTGGCCCGAGGGTTGCCGGAAGACGCCGCGAAATTCGCCCAGATAGTCGAGGTAGCCGACGATGCCGCTCACCGGCGCCGGCACCGGCAGGAAATAGCGAAACTTCAGACTGATTTCGGCGGCGCTCACTTCCAGATGGCTACAGAGTTCGGCCAGGATCTGGCGGATCTCCTTCCAGGAGATGGGTTTTTCGGACCAGGACATCAATAGCTCCATGAACCGGCTGAGATGCGTGCCCTTGAAATGGTGCGGCAGCGTCACCGAGACGACGACGTTGCCGTGGACATGTTGAAACCCGCCGTCCCGCATCCGGATCTGAAACGGCAGGTTGACATCTTTCAGACCCACCTTTTGAATCTCGATTCCCCGCTCGTCCCGCCTGCTCTGCACATCGATCATGTTGCGTTGCCGCCTTTCCAAATTTCTATTTCAATGGATCGGTTCCATTTTTCTATTTGTTTCGGCACGCTCCGGAAAACTCCTACCGGACCGGCATGTTTGTCCCGGACTTTCCATAAATTAATCGCAGGAAGCCGCCGCTCGGCATGGAATCTGATCAGGTCGGCTTTTGACCGACCCCAAAAAAGGAGGCAAAAACAAAGTGCATTCAAAGCGATGGGCGGTATCGGGGATGGTTTGCTTGGCCATCCTGGCTTTCAGCCTGCCGCATGGGTTCGCCGGGGCCGGTCCCTCCGCGAAAACCGGCTCCAAGCCGGCGCCGGTTCCGGCGGCCGCCGGCCCGGCCGGAGTGCGGCCCAATGAACTGGGCCGGCTGCTGATCCTGGAGTATCATCTGATCGGCGCGCCGGAGGCGGAATGGCGGCGGACCCCTGCCAACTTCCGAAAGGACCTGCAGTTACTGTACGATAGCGGCTATTATCCGGCGCCCCTGGCGGATGTGGTGAGCGGCCGGCTGAAGGTGCCCGCCGGTAAAACCCCGTTCGTACTGACCTTTGACGACTCCAGCCAGGGCCAGTTCCGCTACTTGCAAGAAGGGGAGCGGCTGGTGATCGATCCCCAGTCGGCCGTCGGCATCATGGAACAGTTCAAAAAGGAGCATCCCGATTTTCCGTTGACCGCCACTTTCTATGTGTTGCCGGCGATCCCGCCCAAGCTGCGGCTATTCGGCCAGGAAGAGCATATTGGCAGGAAACTGCAGTACCTGGCCGAGCACGGCTACGAGATCGGCAGCCATACCTATTGGCACCAGAATCTCAGCAAAACGGATGACCTGGGAGTACAAAAGCAAATGGCTCTGGCCAATCAGGCCATTCAATCCTATGTTCCCGGCTATCCGGTGCAGAGCCTCTCCCTGCCCTTCGGCGTGCACGCCCGGAACCAGGTTTTGGAGCATGACGGCGAATATCAGGGCATTCGCTACCATTACACCTCCATCGTGCTGGTGGGATCCGGTCCGGCGCCCTCGCCGTATGCGGCGGGCTTCAATCCCTACCGGCTGGAACGGATCCAGGCCGGCGACACCGCCTGGGGACCCGGAGCCTATGTGGAGCGATTCCGGAAGAATCCCGCGTTGCGCTTCATCAGCGACGGCGATCCCGCTACAGTGACGGTGCCCCGGGCCGAGGCGGCCAAGGTGGGCAAACTGCCGCCCGGCATGAAGCTGCGGCGATCGATTGAGTCGGGAACGGGTGGCAGGAGAGAACTTGGATTATAAAAGGGCGGGGACCGGAGCGGTTCCCGTTTTGTTATTTGGGAGAAAAGAGCTGCCCCCAGATTGTTTTTCCGGGAAAGCCCCATAGGGATGAAAGGGGAGGGTGCGGCATGGATTCATGACGGAACCGGCCTCGACAGACAGCCGCCGAGGGCCTCACGACTCATCGGACTTCGCCAGTCCGTTCAGATAATCGACCAGCTTTTCCATGGTGGCGGGGCTGATGTAATGCTCGATGCTGCAGGCGTCCCGTTCGGCGATGCGCGGCTCGACCTCCAGCACGTCGCTGAAGAACTGGCGCAGGCTGTCGTGGCGCTCCCGGATCTCCCTGGCCTTGGCTAGGCCGCGGCCGGTCAGCTCCAACGGTCCGTAACGCTCGTGCGTCAACAGAGCCAGCTCCACCAGCCGGGCCACGGCCTGATTGACGCTGGACTTGGCCACGCCCAGTTTTTGGGCCAGGTCGGTGACACGAATCGCTTCCTCCGCTTCCTGCAATTCCAGAATGACCTTCAGGTAATCCTCCAGGGCGGGCGAGATTGAAGCCCTATCCACTTCTCAACACCTCGTTTGTCTGGAATGCTACTCGCGCCCCGTTTGGGAAAAGCTCTGCCGATTTTGGCCGGTGGAGGGTCGAAGAGCATCCATCAATAGCTTAACCGGGACGGCCGCGGGCTTATCCTACCCCCATCCCGCTGTCCGCAATCCGGTTGGAATAAGCCGATTATAAAAGCTGGAAATAAAACGGTTCTAAAGCGTCTTTAAAAAATATCCAAAAAATTTTAAAAAATCTATAAAATCCTGACCCCTGGCTCGAATGGACCTCCGCCGCAGGGAACCGGAGGTCGCGCGTTTCACTGTACGGTTCGCGTGCGCGGGGCGGCCTCTTCCGCCAACGGTTCTCCTTCCGGGGCCCCGACAGCCCGGCTTGGAGGGGCGCTCCCTCCGCGTGCCGCAGGAAATGCCCGGAGATGGGCAACGCCGGCCCAATCATGGGCACGGCTTGCCCATGGTTCCGCGAGAGATGCCCATGGTTCCGCGAGAGATGCCCATGGTTCCGCGAGAGATGCCCATGGTTCCGCGGGAGATGCCCATGGTTCCGCGAGAGATGCCCATGGTTCCGCGAGAGATGCCCATGGTTCCGCGAGAGATGCCCATGGTTCCGCGAGAGATGCCCATGGTTCCGTGAGAGATGCCCATGGTTCCGTGAGAGATGCCCATGGTTCCGTGAGAGATGCCCATGGTTCCGTGAGAGATGCCCATGGTTCCGCGGGAGTTGCGCTAAATCAGGCGGGGCAATGATAAGGACCAGTCGCCTCGCCCCCACGAAAGGATCAGTTATGAAATCCGGCAGGAAGAAAACGGAATAAGTCGAAGAATAGAAGCGGAAGATCAGGATGGCCCGTTTCCCGGACGGCCATCCCCGTCACGAAAAAGGGGGCGTCAATTTGCGGATCACGTCGCGCTGTTATGCCGTCACCGGCCTCGCCTTCGCGTTACCCTGGGCGGTCAACGCCGGATTTGTGGTGGGGGCGGGAACGACCCTGGTCATCGATACCGGGCCGAATACTCTGGCGGCCCAGACCATCCACGGTTATGCCGTAGCGGCGGGCGCGGGCAATCGCTTGATCGCAGTCAACACCGAGCCGCACTTCGATCATCTGGGCGGCAATGGTTTCTTCCGGGAACGGGGCATCGATATTTACGGCCATTGCCGGATCCACCGTACCGCAGCCGAATTGGCGGCGACCATCGCCGAGTGCAATCAGAGCATTCCCGATCGGCGGCGTCGGGAGCGGAACGAGGCGGCGGTCCTGTTTCAAAAGACCACGGCCGCCAATCCCAACCGGCCCGTTCCGGAGGAGACCGTGTTGGAGCTGGGCGGGTTGACAGCCCGGTTGCTCTTTACGCCCGGTCATACGCCGGCTAATCTGGCGGTGTACATTCCGGAGGAGGGCGTGCTCTATGCCGGCGACGCGGTGGTGAGCGGCCTGTCGCCCAATCTGGAATGCGGGAGCGCGGCGGACTGGCGGCGCTGGAAACAGTCCTTGGCCAGAATTGCGGCGCTCCAGCCCGAATGGATCGTGCCCGGCCACGGTCCCGTCATCTCCAGACAGGAGCGGGAACCGGCGCTCGATCGGATCGCCGCGGCTTTGGATGAAGCCCTGGCCGAGCGGGAAACTTAGTCTTGGAGCTGTAAGAGACTCAAGCCTGCAAGGAGGTTTCCACCCTGTTGCTTCCATAGGAACATTGCTTCGATATAAGGGGATTTTCGGTTTTCCATTGTACCCAGCCCGGTTTTTCTTCCATTGATATTGAATCTTTTCGATAAATGAGGTGGAACGAATGGCGCTTATGGATGGACTCCTGAATCGGTTCCGGCAATGGAAAGGCCGGCCTTTACCGGAAATCCCGCTGAAAACAGCCGGCTGGGTGGCGATCCTCTCCGGGATCTATTTCGGGCTGGCCCGAATCTGGCTCTTGCTCCATCAGGACCCGAGCCTTTATTACCAGTTTTCGTTCGCCAGAGCGCTGCTTGGAAGCATCCCCAATCTGATTACGGTGTATTTATTGGGAACCTTGCTGAAGCTCCTGGACCGGCAGGGCCGGAGCCGGTCGGTTTCTCCTTACATCAAGTTTTTTATCGGCTACAACCTGCTGGAGCTCGTCGCCGTTCCGGGGCTGGGAATCGCCAATTTTACGCTGCTCCGGGCCGACGTAGCGTTCCGGGCCAAGCAATTGCTGCCGCTGGTCCTGGCTGTGGCGCTGGCGTCCGGCGCCATTTCTATCCTGTATGGGCTGAAACTGCGGAAACTCGCGGTTTTGCCCGGGGAGCGGCATCTGTGGTTCTACGCCTATGCCATGTTGGCCGCGGGGATCGCCTGGGCCTTCATGATCACCTACTGGGTCGGCAGTGTCCTATGGTATGTTTCATGGATATTCCTGGGCTGTTTTTTCCTGGGGGCCGCTTGCGCGGACCTCTCTTCCGGCCGGAACCCGGAGCGTGAATCCGCGCCGGCGCAGCGGGCTGTCACTCCCGCGCCGCTCAATCGGGCGGTTTTTTCCGACGCCGATCGCCAGGCCGAGAAGGCCTTTGACCAGTTGACATTCGACGCTTATCTGCAAATCCGGAACGAAGTGACCCGCTATCTGCCCCGGTGCCTTTCCGAACCGGAGATCAAACAAGCGATTCTGGCCTATTTGAAAAAAACGGGCCGGGGGTCCTAAATCGGCCGGTTCCGGCTGTTGGAATGAGACAACTTGTGGTAGAATATTCTGTAAAATCAATCGCCTTGAGATGAATCGCTTTCCGGCGCCAGTTGGAGCAGAGCGCCCGCTGCCAATGAACCGCCCGAGGCGCCTCGAATAAAGAAAGGAAGGATGCTCGTTGAATCATACATTGACCGAGCTGAAGAACAGTTTGGCGGAGATCAGCGACTTAAAAGCGGCCGCCGCCGTGTTATCCTGGGACCAGATGGCCTTGATGCCGCCGGGCGCGGCAGCGGCCCGGGCCCGGCAGCTGGCGACCATGGAACGGCTGGCGCACGAGAAGGCGACCGCTCCGGAATTGGGCCGGTTGTTGGATGAACTCCAACCGTTGCTGGAGGGTCTCTCTCCGGACTCGCCCGATGTCGCCTTGATCCGGGTGGCCGCCCGGGATTTTGAGCGTGCCGCGAAGATTCCGCCCAAGTTTACCGCCGAATTTTCGGAACATACCTCCCGGACCTATGAGGCATGGGCCAAAGCCCGGGCCCAGAAGGATTTCCAGATCGTCCGGCCGTTGCTCGAAAAGACGCTGGATTACAGCAGGCAATTGGCGAATTTTTATCCCGGATACCAACATATCGCCGATCCGCTCATCGACGAACTGGACGAGGGACTGACCGTCGCCGTCATCCGGCCGCTCTTCGCCCAGTTGCGCGAGGAATTGACCCGGTTGGTCGGGGCGATCACCGCCCGGCCCGCGCCGGATGATTCCTGCCTGAAGCAGCATTTCCCGGAGGCGGACCAATGGCGGTTCGGCCTGAACGTCGCCGAGCGGCTGGGATACGATTTCAACCGGGGCCGGCAGGACAAGAGCCCGCACCCTTTTACCACGTCGTTTTCCATCGATGACGTCCGGATCACCACCCGGATCAAGGAAAACCGGCTCAGCGAGGCGCTCTTCAGCACCATCCACGAGACCGGCCACGCCTTGTATGAGCAGGGGATCGATCCGAGGTGGGAAGCGACTCCGCTAGCCAGCGGCACCGCCATGGGCGTCCACGAGAGCCAGTCGCGGCTCTGGGAGAACCTGGTGGGGCGGAGCCGCCATTTCTGGCAGTACTTCTACCCCAAGCTGCAGGAGGTCTTCCCGCAACAGCTGGGCCAGGTGGACTTTGAAGTCTTCTACCATGCCTTGAATAAGGTGGAGCGGTCGCTGATCCGGACCGACGCCGACGAAGTGACCTATAACCTGCACGTGATGATCCGCTTTGATCTGGAATTGGCGATGCTGGAAGGAAAGCTCGCCGTCGCCGACCTGCGCGAGGCCTGGAATGAGCGGTACCGGACCGATCTGGGTGTGACCCCGCCCGACGACGGCTTGGGGGTTCTCCAGGATATGCACTGGTACAGCGGGACCATCGGCGGCTATTTCCAAAGCTATACGCTGGGCAACATCATGAGCGCCCAATTCTACGAAGCTGCCCTGGCGCATCACCCGCAGATTCCGACGGAGATCGCCGCCGGCCGTTTCGAAACCTTGCACGGTTGGCTCAAAACGAACATTTACCAATACGGCCGCCAATTGTCGGGCACGACCATCGTGCAACGGGCCACCGGAAAGCCGATTACCATCGAACCGTACGTGCGGTATTTAAAGAACAAGTATCGGGAGTTGTATCCCTGAATCCGGCCGATACCGCAACGATTTTGAGTTGGATTCCGTTTTGGGCATGGTCGGCTCGCTCGATCATGCCCAAAATGAAATTTGCCGCTGTGAAGGACAGAAGACTGTAATTTAAAAGTTTCCCTCATCATATCCGAAGTTTTTTAGCGGAGGATCAAATCGGTGGAGAATTTCGATGAACTGGCTTTGCGTTGGGATGAAGATCCCAAGCGCCGCAAGCGGGCCAGCGTAGTGGCCATGGAAATGGCGCGGGAGATCCCGGACCTCGAAAGGATGACGGGCTTTGAATACGGTTGCGGCACGGGGCTGTTAAGTTTCTACCTGCAACCGTTTATGCGCGAAATTTGGCTGGGGGACAGTTCGGCGGGGATGTTGTCCGTGGCCGAGCAGAAGATTCAAACGCTCCGGATCGCCAACATGCACCCCCTCCCAATCGATCTAACCGCCGCGGAGCTGCCGGAGCTCAAGTTTGATGTGGTTTACACGTTGATGGCCTTGCACCATATCAAGCCGCTGAACGACGTTTTGCAGTCCTTTTACGAAATGTTGCATCCGGAAGGCACATTGTGCATCGCGGATCTGGACAAGGAAGACGGCACGTTCCACGGTCCCGGCTTTACGGGCCATCATGGCTTTGACGTTCGGGAGCTGTCGGCGACCTTGCGGGAAATCGGTTTCACCAAGCTTCGGAGCAAAATCTGTCACACTATCGTGAAACAAGATCGCGACGGACGGGAGAAACAATATCCGTTATTCCTGTTGGTCGGCCAGAAGAGATAAGGAGCCGCCAGTGCGGCAAAAAACTCACGGAGGTCCGCCATGGATTTTATCGACGACAAGATTGCCGAGCGTTTGGGGGGCAGGAATTTTGGCAAGTCCACCACGGTTTATAAGTTCGTCCGGATCAAGCAGGCCAAGCAAGAGGCGCGAGCCAGCAAACCCTTCCTCCCTTTAATCGACATGGGCGTCGGCGAACCCGACCGGCCGGCCGACCCGCGCCTCGTCGCGGTGTTGGCCGAGGAAGCCGGAAAGCCGGAGAACCGCTGGTATTCGGATAACGGGATCGGCGAGTTTCAAGACGCGGCCGCCGGCTATATGGACCGGGTTTATGGCGTCAAGAATTTGACCCGCGCGAATATCATCCATGGCATCGGCTCCAAGCCGATCCTGGCCATGCTGCCGCTGTGCCTGGTGAATCCGGGCGAGATCGCGCTGACCACCTTTCCCGGATATCCGGTGACCGCCACCTATACCCGGTACCTCGGCGGCGATACGTATCATCTGCCGTTGCTTCCCGAGAACCAGTTTTATCCCGACTTTTCGGCGATCCCCGCCCCGGTGTTGAAAAAGGCGAAACTCCTCTACATCAATTATCCCAACAATCCCACCGGCCAGGTGGCGACTCGTGAGTTTTATCAGAGCGTGGTGCGGTTCGCCCGCCAAAACAATATCTTTGTGATCTCCGATGCCGCCTATGCCGCGCTGACCTTCGACGGGTATCAGCCTTTGAGTTTCTTGGCGGTGGACGGCGCCATGGATGTCGGAGTGGAAGTGCATTCGCTTTCCAAGGCTTTCAACATGACCGGCTGGCGGCTGGCCTTTGTGGCCGGCCATCCCCGGATCATTCAGGCCTACGGGACTGTCAAGGACAATACCGACTCCGGCCAGTTCCGCGCCATTCAAAAGGCCGGCATCTATGCGCTGCAGCATCCTGAGTTGACCGCGGCCAATTGCGAGCGGTATTCGCGCCGGCACAATCTGCTGGTGGCGGCACTGCGCGAGCTGGGCTTCGCGGCCCACAAGCCCAGGGGTTCGTTCTATTGTTACGTTCCGGCCCCCAAGGGAACCCGCTCGGGACTGGTCTTTGAGAACGCCGAGGCCGCCGCGGAGTACCTGATCAAGGAGGCGCTGATCTCCACGGTACCCTGGGACGACGCCGGAGCGTACCTCCGCTTCTCGGTGACCTTTGAAGCCGATGGCGATGAGGCGGAAAAAAGGGTCATCGCCGCGGTCCGAGAGAGGCTGGGAAGGCTGGAACTGGTATTTTAGGCTTGATAACTTGAAAGACAGAAACAGCAGTTTGATTTCAGGAAAAAGTCAATTGCCAAAAATGATACATCAAGAATGGAGCGTAACCCATGTCCAAAACCCTGGTCCTGGCCGAGAAACCTTCGGTCGGCCGCGAAATCGCGAAGATCTTGCACTGCAACCAGCAGGGGAACGGCTGCCTGATCGGCCCCCGCTATATCGTCTCCTGGGCCCTCGGCCACCTGGTCACCCTGGCCGACCCGGAGGCCTACGACGACCGCTATAAGACCTGGAACCTCGAGGACCTGCCGATGCTCCCGGAGAAGATGGAGCTGGTGGTGATCCGCGAGACCGCCCGCCAGTTCAAGGCGGTCAAGGATTTGATGAAGCAGCCGGATCTCGACGAATTGGTCATCGCCACCGATGCCGGCCGCGAGGGCGAGCTGGTGGCCCGCTGGATCATTCAGAAAGCGGGTTGGCGCAAGCCCATTAAACGGCTGTGGATCTCCTCCCAGACCGAACGGGCCATCAAGGAAGGCTTTCAAAATCTCAAGCCGGGCCGGGAGTATGAGCGACTATACGCCGCCGCCGAATGCCGGGCCGAGGCCGACTGGCTGGTGGGACTGAATGTCACCCGGGCGCTCACCTGCAAATACAATGCCCAACTCTCGGCCGGCCGGGTTCAGACCCCGACCCTGGCCCTGGTGGTGGAGCGGGAGAACGAGATCAAGCGGTTCGTGCCCAAAGCGTATTGGACCGTGCAAGCCGCGGCGGGAGGCTTCAACCTGCAATGGCGGGACGCCAATGGCCAGACCCGGCTCTTCGATAAAGGGCGGGCCGAGGCGCTCGCCGCCAAAACCTCCGGCCAGACCGGGACCATTGTAGAGCTGAAAAAAGAAGCCAAGAAAGAACCGCCGCCCTTGGCCTATGACCTGACCGAGCTGCAGCGGGACGCCAACCGGCGGTACGGCTTCTCCGCCAAAACGACCTCCGCCGTGATGCAGCAGCTTTATGAGCGGCACAAGCTGGTGACCTATCCCCGGACCGATTCCCGGTACTTGAGCGAGGATATCGTGCCGACCCTGCCCGAACGGCTGAAGGCCATTGCCACCGGGCCCTATGCCGAGCAAGCCCGGCGGATTCTGGGCCAGAAGCTGACGGTCACCAAGCGCCTGGTCGACAATGCCAAGGTCAGCGACCACCATGCCATCATCCCCACCGAAGAGCCGGTTTTCTTGAGCAAACTCAGCCCGGAGGAGACGAAGATCTATGATCTGATCGTCAAACGGTTTCTGGCGGTGCTTTCGCCGCCTTTCGAATATGAGCAGACCACTCTCAGGGTCGAGGCCGCCGGAGAGTTCTTCGCCGCCCAAGGCAAGAGCGTCAGGGCCAAAGGCTGGCGGGCGATGGAAGACGGCGGGGCCGCGCCGGATGAGGCCGGGGACGACGAAGCGCCGGAGCAGTCCCTGCCCGAACTGCGCCAGGGGGAGCGGCTAAAGCTGCTCACCGTCAAAACGGTCGCCGGCACCACCAAGCCGCCGGCCCGCTATACCGAGGCGACCTTGCTCTCGGCCATGGAGCATCCGGGCAAGGGGATCGAGGACCGCGAGCTCCGGGAGGCCCTGGACAACAGCAGCGGGCTGGGCACGCCGGCCACCCGGGCCGAGATCATCGAAAAACTGTTCAACTCCTTCTATATGGAGCGGCAAGGCAAGTCCATCGTTCCGACCTCCAAGGGCATCCAACTGATTGGCCTGGTCCCGCCGGAGCTGAGATCGGCCGAACTGACCGCCCAGTGGGAGCAGCAGTTGACCCAGATCAGCAAAGGCCGGGCCGAGCGGCGCCAATTCATGGCCGGGATCCGCGACTATGCCGCCCGTCTGGTGACGACCGTGGCCGGCAGCGGCCAATCGTACCGGCATGATAACCTGACCCGCGTCAAATGCCCGGAATGCGGCAAATACCTGCTGCAAGTCAAAGGGAAGCGCGGCGAGATGCTGGTCTGTCAGGACCGGGAATGCGGCTACCGGCAGAACGTCTCGCTCACCTCCAACGCCCGTTGCCCGCAGTGCCATAAGCAGCTGGAACTGCGCGGCGAAGGGGAAAACAAGATCTTCAGCTGCAGCTGCGGCTATCGCGAGAAGCTGTCCGCTTTCACCAAGCGCCGGGAAGAAGAGAAGGGCAAGGCCAATAAGCGCGAGGTGAATCAGTTCCTGAACCGGCAGCAGGACCAGGGTCCGCTCAATACGGCGCTGGCTGAAGCATTGTCGAAGCTGAAGAAATGATGGCTTTTTATTCTCACGCCATTGGTAAGAATCCGATGATGACCGAAAGAAAGAAGGTGCGTCCCGCTGATCGAGTTAGCCTATGAGCCGTTCAAGCCCGGAGAAGAACAGCTTATCTACGAGCTGGTCATGAAGGTCTTCGACAAGTTCGTGGCTCCGGATTATGTCGCACAGGGACGGCGGACCTTCCAAGAGTATGTGGCGTCCGCCAAAATCCGGGAGCGGTACGATGGCGGCGCCGACCGGGTCTGGACAGCCAAGGCTGGCCCGGAGCTCGTCGGCGTCATCGCCCTGCGCGAGGAGAAACACATTTCGCTCTTATTCGTGGCCGAAGCGTGGCAGCGGCGGGGGATCGCCCGCGGACTGGTCGGGCGGGCAATCCGGGAGCTGGAGACGCGCCCCGGGGCTGCCCGGCAGCTGACGGTCAATTCATCCCCGTATGCGGTTACCGTCTACGAAAAGCTGGGCTTCCAGAAACTCGGGGCGGAACAGGAACGGGACGGCATCCGCTTTGTACCGATGAAGGCCGATCTGGGGAGCCGGGGAGCGGGGGATCCGGATCCCGGGCCGGGAAGATGATGTCAGCTTCAATCGAAGGAGAATCCATTGCGGAAAGAATTTTTGGTCGTCAATAGTTTCGCGGAACAGGCCTTCGGCGGGAATCCCGCGGCGGTGCTGCCCGATGCTTCCGGTTTGACTGACGCGCAAATGCAGGCCATTGCCAGACAGCTGAATCTGGTGGAGACGGTTTTTGTCCTTCCGGCGGCCGAAACCGGCGCCGATCTGCGCTTCCGCTATTTCACCCCGGTTCAGGAACTCCCGGTGGCGGGTCATCCCACCGTGGCCGCAGTTCTGGCGCTGATCGAGCAGGGGCGGCTCCCGATGGCCGCAGACCGGGATTACCGGATCCGGACTGGGGCGGGGATTCAACGGGTGACCGTCGCCCGAAACGAGCGGGGTCCGGTGGTGGTCATGGAACAGCCGCGGCCGGAATTTTTGCCGCCCCTGGATGACCGGGCCGCCGTCGCTGAACTCTTCGGATTGCGGTTGGAAGATCTCCTGCCCGACCTGCCGGTCCAGCCGGTCCATACCGGGCTGGGCCATCTCATCGTCCCGCTGCGGACGCTCGAGGCATTGTTCCGGGCGGAACGGCGGATCCTCCCGCTAAAGAGTTTCTGCGCCGGACTGGGCATCCGCGAGGCGCAGCTGTTCACCCCGGAAACGCTCGACCCCCAAAAGGACCTGCATACCCGCAACATTTGTCCGCGCGAAGGCCTGGAGGATCCCGGCTGTGGCGTGGGCAACGGCGCCTTGGGCGCTTATCTGCTCAGGCACTATTACCGCGGCGAAACCGCGATCCGGCTCCGGGCGGAGCAGGGGAATATCGTCAATATGCCTTGCGTCATCGAGATTCATGCCCAAAGGAGCCAGGACGGCATTCGGGTGTCCATCGGCGGCAACGGCCGCTTGATGATCCGGGGGGAATTTTACCTGGATCAGCCGGAGTAGCCCGGCGAGTTGTTCCGAAGCTCCGGGACGAACCGCCGAAGTCCCGGGAAGGCCGTCCGGAGCACCCGGCGGATCGTCCGAGGCTTGCGGACGAGCGCCTCAGCCCCGCGGAGGCCCTTCCGGAGCGCCCGGAGCATCTTTCGAAGTCGATGTCGGCCTTTCCGGAGGCTTCGGACCCCGTTCCGCCGGACCGGGAAGGAGTGACGGGGAAGAAGCCTCCGGATCCCGGGCTCCTCGCGGCGGATTTTCCGCCGGTATTAGTTCAACCAATTTCCCGGATGAGCCGTACGGAATGCCTTTTGGTTCCGGCCGGACGGTGAATCCTAGGGTTCCTCTTTTGGCGGGCGCTTCAGCGCGGCCCAGAGCAACAGCCGGGCCACGCCATAAAAGAGGATGAGCACCAGAAAAACGCCGGCCATGCCGTAGAGGGTGGCCAGGAGGCCTCTCACCAAATTTTCCTGCATCGTCTCACCTTCCTATATCTGATCAGCAGCTACGCATCATGTCCCGAAAGCCGGCCATGATGAAGTGATTAACGGATTGATTTCGTCCTATCGTAACAAAAGCGCCGGGATGATCGCCAGCAGCAAGCCGCCGGCCACCACCGAGCCGAGCTGTCCGGCGACATTGGCGCTGACCGCCTGCATCAAGACGAAGTTGGTCGGGTCTTCCTGCTGGGCCAGGCGCTGAATCACCCGGGCGGACATGGGAAAGGCCGAGATCCCGGCGGCGCCGATCATCGGATTGACTTTTTGCTTCAAGAAAAGATTGAGGCCCTGGGCGAACCAGACTCCACCGGCAGTGTCAAAAACGAAGGCCACCGCGCCCATGGCCATGATCAGCAAGGTCTTGTAGTTCAGGAAATGCAGCGCCTCCATGGACGAACCGATGGTGATCCCCAGGAGGATGGTCACCAGGTTGGCCAGCTCATGCTGGGCGGTCTTGGAGAGCCGGTCCAGCACGCCGCATTCCCGGATCAGGTTGCCGAACATCAACGAGCCCACCAGGGCGACGCTGATCGGCGCGAAGATGCCGGCGATCAGCGTGACCAGGATCGGGAAAAGGATCTTGACGATCTGCGGAACTTGTCCCTGCCGGGGCGATTCCATCCGGATCAGCCTCTCCTGGCGGCTGGTCAGAAATTTGATCACCGGCGGCTGGATGATGGGAACCAGCGACATGTAGGAATAGGCCGCCACCGAGATCGGCGCCAGCAGATTCTTGGCGAACTTGGTGGCCACGTAGATGGAGGTCGGGCCGTCGGCGGCGCCGATGATGCCGATGGCGGCGGCCTCTTTCAGGCTGAAGCCGCAGACGATCGCGATGAGCATCGTGGCGAAGATGCCGAACTGGGCCGCGGCGCCGAAGAAGAGCATGAACGGGTTCTGCAGCAGCGGGCCGAAATCGATCATCGCGCCCACCGCGATGAAAATCAGCACCGGGAAGAGCTCCGATTCAATGCAGGTCTTGTACAGAAGGGTCAAAAATCCGTCGGGCCCCACCGCCGAAGAGAACGGAATATTGGCCAGAATAGCCCCGAAACCGATGGGCAACAGCAGCATCGGCTCGTAGTCCTTGGCAATCGCCAGATAAATGAGGAGACCGGCGAGTAGAAACATGATCAGATTCCCCATACTAAGATGGGTGAGGCCGATGAAAAGATCAGACATGGTAACCTCCGCCGCGAAATTTACGGAAACCTAAATTTAATTTATCATAAGAATCGCAGGCTGTCATCAGAAGTCGCCGATAAATTTCCAATAAACGGGGTCACGGCTCCATAAACAGCTTGCGCCGGTCGCGGGATCTGAGTATAGTTAAAGTGTACCGCCCCGGGATATCGTATACGATTCCAGCCAATCATAGGGAATAAAGCGAGGAATCCGAATGAGACAGGAAATTTTTCAGTGGACGGTTTTGGTTTGCTGCGGGGTGTCCGCCGTTTGTTTGGTGATGCTGCTGGCCGGGGTGAACCGGCTCATCGAAGCGGTCGGCGCGTTGCAGCCTGGGAAGGAAACTCCGGCCGCGGCCCCGGCGGGCAACGCTCCGGATCCCGGCTGCTCCGAAGAGGAGCTGGCGGCGGTCATGGCGGTCATGGCCAAACTGTTGCCCGAGGAGAAACGGGCCACGATGAAGATTCGGGTGATTCCTTAATACTCTAATATCGTCGGAGATATCGGACAAGCCGGCGCGATTCATCAATCGCGGGTTCGCGATGCGAATGGAGGTCATTGGATGCAGAGTTTTCGAGTTACTGTCAATGGCAAGATATTTGAGGTGACGGTCGAAGAGACTGGCGCGGCCCAAGCCCATGTGGAGCGCGTCGCCAGCGAGGCTTCGGCAGTCTCCGAAGTGGCGCCCCCTCCCGGTCCGGCGCAGCCTGCCATTGGACCGGCGGAGCCGGCGGAAACTGCAATCGAGGCGGGCGATCAGACGGTGACCGCCCCTTTGGCGGGCACGATCCTTTCGATCAAGGTCCAGCCCGGGCAGGCGGTCCGCTACGGCCAGGTGTTGCTGACGCTGGAAGCTTTGAAGATGGAGAATGAGATCGTGGCTCCTCAAGCCGGAACTGTCAAAGCCATCCGGGTCAATGAGGGTTCCAGCGTCAACGTGGGAGACGCGATGATCATCCTCCGCTCGTAAGCCGCTGCGGACAGGACGGAAGGGAGAGGTGACGAGTATGGCGGGACCGGTTCGAATTACCGAGACCATCTTTCGGGATGCCCACCAATCGCTGTGGGCGACCCGGATGAAGACCGAAGAGATGATGGCGGTGGCCGAGGCCCTCGACGAGGTGGGATACTATTCGCTGGAGGCCTGGGGCGGCGCCACCTTCGACAGCGCGCTCCGTTTTCTCAAGGAGGACCCTTGGGTCCGGCTGCGCCGCCTCCGGGCGGTCATCCGGAAGACGCCCCTCCAGATGTTGCTGCGGGGTCAGAATATTCTGGGGTACCGGCATTACCCGGATGAAGTGGTCCGGGAATTCTGCCGCCGGGCGGTGGATAACGGCATCGGGATCATCCGGGTCTTTGACGCTTTGAATGATATTCGCAACATGGAGACGGCGATCCGCGCCTCGAAGGAGGCCGGGGCCCATGTCCAGGGGACGGTGGTCTATACCGTCAGCCCGGTCCACGCTCCCGAAATCTTTGTCAAGTTGGCCGAGGAGTTGGTGGCCCTGGGCGCGGATTCGATCTGCATCAAGGACATGGCCGGACTGCTCAAGCCCTTTACCGCCGCGGCGCTGGTGAGCGCATTAAAGGCGGCCGTGCCGGTGCCGGTTCAGCTTCATGCCCATTATACCAGCGGGTTGGCTTCCATGACGTATCTTAAGGCTATCGAGGCCGGCGTGGACGGCATCGACACCGCCCTCTCCGCACTGGCGCTGGGAACCTCGCAGCCGCCCACCGAAACGATGGTGGCCGCCCTCCAGGACACGCCCTATGATACCGGGCTGGACCTGAACCGCATCGCCCCGATTAACCAGTATTTTAAAGAGCTGCGCCAGAATTATCAGGCCATTGCCGCGCCCTTGGAAGTGGATACGGCGGTGCTCTCGTACCAGATCCCGGGCGGGATGATCTCCAACCTCCGAAATCAGCTGGCGGGCCAGAACGCGGCCCACCGCTACGAGGAAGTCTTGGCCGAAGTGCCGCGGGTCCGGGCCGAGCTGGGTTATCCGCCGCTGGTGACGCCGACCAGTCAAATGGTGGGCACCCAGGCGGTCCTGAATGTGCTGACCGGCAAGCGTTACAGCGTCGTTCCCAAGGAGATCCGCGATTACGTCAAGGGATTGTATGGCCGGCCTCCGGCGCCGATCGATCCGGAGATCCGGCGGCTGATCATCGGCGAGGAAATGGCCATCGAACACCGTCCAGCGGACGATCTGCCGCCGCTCCTGGATGACGCCCGCAAAGCGATCCTCCCCTACTACCAGCAGGAGGAGGACGTCCTTTCGTATGTGCTCTTTCCCGAAGTGGCCCAGGAGTTTTTCAAAAAGCGGGCCGCGGCACAGCGCGGGGATTGAGAGATCGATTGTTGTGGAAGAAGGGCTTGTCGCGAGGAGGCCCTTTTTTGTTGGCGTGAACCGTGGCGGGCCAGGGATGGTCGTCCGTCACTGGAATTCGGCGGAGGCTGTATTAAGAATCGATGATCCCCGGGAACCAAAGGCTTGATATGACCGGCTTTATCACAAAACGACATTTAACAGTCGGTTAATGTTCATCTTCCTGTAATGGATTACTACGGGTCTTTGAGCTATAATCGTGTGGGAAAGAAACGAATCCCGATAATTGAGGAATGGAAGTGGCTGAGATGATTCTAGGTGTTGAGCATTTCGGTTTGATGTCCAGGGATCCCGAGAAATTAGCCGCCTGGTATCGGAAGATTCTCAACTTTAAGGTGATTCAGCATAATCAGAAATCTCCGCCGACGATCTTCGTGGCGGGGGAGAGCGGCTCCCTACTGGAGATCATGCCGTACACCGACGATGCCATTGTACTTTCCGGCAAAGAAAAACGGGCGATTCACACCGCAGTTACCGTGGACGACTTGGAGCGGGCGATAACGGAACTGAAGGACAAGGGCGTCGAATTTATCGGAGAGATGAAAGACCATCCCGGCGGAGTCCGTTTGATTTATTTCCGCGACCCCGACTGTAATTGGCTGCAACTGATCGAACGGCCCCAGCCCCTACGATAAAAAGGACAAGAGCATCGTAAACGGATGCTCTTTTTTTATTGCCCGGAAAGATCTTTCCGGGCGAGGGCGGTTGGCTTGCCTGTCCTTGCGTCCCCGGAAGGAATAGCTCTTATTGAAATGAATTCTCCGGTCCGGCTTTCAAGGTGTAAAATCTCAGCAAGGTTTTTGCCATATTTTCTTTGTTGCGAAGCAGGAGAATTCCAAGGAAGGGGCGAAATAATACTCATCTGGTAAGACCAGTTTGTGAGTTGGACTGAACAGTTTTGGGAGGAATACCTTTTGGACTCGGAACAAGAAAAGCAGAGTGTTTCCAGGCAAGTTTTCACCAAAATTGAGCAGTTGTTAAAGTCCGGAGCGGTGCAGCCGGGCGAGCTTTTGCCCTCGGAACGGGAGTTGGCCGCTCAATTCGGCGTGGGGAGGCCGGCGGTCCGTGAGACTCTGAAAGCGCTGGAGATGATGGGCGTCATCGAGATCATCCACGGCAAGGGCGCCAGAGTGCTCACGCCGGACCTGGACGCCATCATGAAACCGTTGATCGCTTCGATTATGTTGACCCAGTCCAATGTCTTGAATCTGATCGAAGTCCGGGAGGTGGTCGAACCCCAATGCGCCGCTATCGCGGCGACCCGGGCCACCGCCGAGCAGCTGCAAAAATTGCACGAATCGCTCCGCCAGATGGAGCGGGCCGCGGAGATTCCCGGGGAGTTCGCAGCGGCCGATTATCATTTTCACAACCTGGTGGCGCAAGCCACCAACAATCCGCTACTGATCCGCATTTACGAGACCATCACCGCCTTGCTCTGGGATTTACAGCAGAAAACCGCGGCAATTCCCGATCATCAAAAGACCCTGCGTTATCACGAGAGCATTTATCAATGCATCTACCGGCGGGACGCGCCGGAGGCTTTATCGGTCATGAAACAACACATTCATGACACCCGTACCCGGTTTATGAACTATCAGACGGGTCAGGCGCAACCACAATGAATTGTTGGGAGGGATAGATGACATGAAGGCACTCGTTCTCAAAGCCTATGGCGAACTGGTCTATGAGGAGGTACCTTCGCCGGATTACGGTCCGGAGGATCTCCTGGTGAGGGTGAAAGCTTGCGCGATTTGCGGCAGCGATGTCCATGGCTTTGACGGCAGTACGGGCCGTCGCATTCCGCCGCTCGTCATGGGCCATGAGGCCTCGGGGATCGTAGCGGCGGCCGGCGCGGTCGTGACCGGGTTTCAAGTGGGGGACCGGATCACCTTTGATTCCACGATCTATTGCGGCAGGTGCTATTTTTGCCGCCAGGGCCGGATCAACCTTTGCGATAACCGGCGGGTGCTCGGCGTCTCTTGCGCCGAATACCGTCAGAACGGCGCGTTCGCCGAATATGTGGCGATCCCGCAGCACATTGCGTATCAGCTGCCGGAAGCGATCACTTTCGAACAGGCGGCCATGGTTGAGCCCGTCTCCATCGCCCTTCATGCCTTGCACCGTTCGCCCGTGGGCGTTAACAATACGGCGGTGGTCGTGGGGTCGGGGATGATCGGCTTATTACTGATTCAATTGTTAAAAGTGGCGGGCTGCGGTAACGTGGTGGCGGTGGATCTCGATCCCCGCAAGCTCGAGTTGGCCCGCAGGCTGGGCGCCAGCCATACTTTCCAGGCCGACCGGCCGGACCTGGCGGCCGCGATTCAAAACCTTACCGCGGGGCGAGGAGCCGATATCGCCTTCGAGGCGGTCGGGATCAGCGCCGCTGTGAAGACTGCCATCGCGTCGCTACGGAAAGGCGGAACCTTGACCTTGGTCGGAAACCTGGCGCCCCAGATTGACTTCGCGTTGCAACAGGTGGTAACGCGCGAGATTAGCGTGAATGGCAGTTGCGCCTCGGGCGGTGAGTATCCGGCCTGCCTCGAACTGATCGCCCGCGGGGCGCTGGATGTCGATGCGCTCATCAGCCAAGTGGCGCCGCTGTCCGAGGGGGCGGTTTGGTTTAAGCGGTTGTACGATGGGGAGCCGGGCTTGATGAAAGTGATTTTACAGCCTTGAAGAGGCGAGCGAATGAACGGGAGGTTTGAGACGGATGGCGGAACAATTATTTGATCTCACAGGGAAAGTGGCAATCATCACCGGGGCCAGCCGGGGCCTGGGACAATATTTGGGCTGGGCTTTGGCAAAAGCCGGCGCCGATCTGGTCATCACCAGCCGCAACCGGGACTCCCTGCGGCCGTTCCGGGAGGAGATCGCGGCGCTGGGCCGCCGGGTTCTCCCTTTGAAACTGGATGTCCGGGATTATGACAGCATTCAGGCGATGGCGGAAGCGGTCCACCGGGAATTCGGTCGCATTGACATTCTGGTGAATAACGCCGGCTGCAACCTTCGCAAGCCGGCCTTGGAGGTCAGCTGGGACGATTGGAATTTGATTCTCGAAACGAATCTGCGGGGTCCCTTTTTTGTGGCGCAAGCAGTGGCTAGGAAGATGATTCCCCGCCATTACGGACGGATTATCAATATCGGCTCAGTGACCAGCGTCTTTGGTTATGCCGGAATCACTCCGTATTGCGCCAGCCGCGGCGGGATCAAACAAATGACGATGAGCCTGGCCGATGATTGGGGAGTCCACGGGATCACCGTCAATTGCCTGGCGCCGGGCTGGTTTAAGACCGCTCAAAATGCCGTGTTATATGAAGACCCGCAATGGCTGGAGTATATCTGCGACCGGATTCCGCTCAAGCGGCCCGGGCAGCCCAGCGATTTGGACGGTGCGGTGGTCTTTCTGGCCTCCGACGCCAGTCAATATGTTACCGGCCAGACCTTGCTGGTGGACGGCGGAATCTCCACCGGCGCCACCCGGGCGACCAGCCGCAAGAGATAGCGGCCGGGCGGCATCTTGGAATGGAATATGTCAAGCGCCGGGAGGCGTTCCCGGCAGGAAGATAAGACAGTTAAAGCTAATCTTTTTCAGAAAAGCACGAGGTAGAGATGGTAAAAAGATTAGCGGTCTGTCTTTTCCTGCTTTTGGGGGTATCCGGGTGCCGGGGTGGCGGTCCGACCAACGCCACGGCGCTTTGGCCCGGCGCAAACGGCTTCCATGTCGCCGCATGGCTGGTCCCTTACGACGCCCGGAGCGCGCAGAGTTTTTCGAACAATTTTTCCGCGTTGGACGAGATCAATCCGGTCTGGTACAACTTGAATCCGCTCTATTTTACCGCCCGTTCCGCCCCGTTTGTCACCAACCCGGGATACCAGGAGAGTATCCTGACTTTGGCCCGTAATCACGGCGTCAGCGTGCTGCCGACGATTCAAAATTGGGGCGTCCGCAATTTCGATCCCGCAATCATCAGTAAAATCATTCATGACCCTGGTTATCGCGCCAAACATGTGGCGGAGATCGTGGCTCTGGTAGCCGAGAAGGGATACGACGGCATCGATATTGACTATGAGGGGTTACCCGCCAGCGCTCGCCAGTCGTTCACCGCTTTCATCCACGAATTGGGCACCGCGCTTCATCGCCGCCAGAAATTGTTGAGCGTCGCCGTTTACGCCAAGACTGCCGAAGCCTCCTGGGATGGAGCAGGGGCCCAGGATTGGGCGGCTTTGGCCGGGCATGCCGATCTGCTGAAAGTCATGGTCTATGATTACCATTGGGCCGGATTTCACGCCGGACCCCTCGCTCCGGTGGACTGGCTGGAAGCGGTCTTGGAATATGCGGCTGATATTCCCGCCCTGCGCCAGAAACTCGTCGTCGGCCTGCCGTTCTATGGGTTGAAATGGCGCTCCGACGGTTCCGCGTCCGAAGTGATGTATCGCGACGCCTTGCAACTCATGGCTGACCATGCGATCGACGGAGCCAGCCGTTCCGATTCCGGACACATCGACCCGGCTTGCAGGGGTTATTTTCAAAACGTGGAGCCCCATTTCAGTTTCGCCGACGGCGAGGGGGATGTGACGGTTTATTACCAGGATCAGATCGCTTTGCTCAAACGGCTGGAGGTCATCCGGCGTTATCGCCACCTGGTGCGGGGGATCACCTTCTGGCGGTTGGGCGGCGAGGATCCGGCGTCATGGACTCAGATCCGTCAATTTAAAGCCGGGGCTTGATCCCCCTGGCGAAATGACGCTGAATTTCGGGACTCCTTCGGATGGTCAACCAAAGTTTCACTGAATGGGTCCGGCATGATCTGGATTGACAGTTCATGGGGGGAAGAGTACAATAGGGCTATACTGGTATGATAAGTTAATGAAACAGATTTTAAAAGCTAGGAAAGAAAGAGATCGAATAAACGATGGAGGCGCACCATGAACCAGTTTAAAGAGAATCACCAGTTTTTGCAGGCACCGGAGAACGCGCGGGCCAGAGCGCTTTTGAAATCGATGGGTTATACCACGGAGGATCTGAAACGGCCCCGGATCGGCGTGGCCAACTCCTGGGGCGAGACCAGTCCCGGCCATTTCCATCTCCGGGCGGTGGCCGACGCGGTCAAGGCCGGAATCTGGCAGGCCGGTGGCACGCCCTACGAATTCAGCAGCTTTGCCCAGTGCCCGATGGCCGTCGGCAAGCACGGCATTCGCTACGACACCCCGACCCGGGACATCATTGCGGCGGAGGTGGAGGCCTCGGCCTGGATCCATATGTTTGACGCCCTGGTGATGATCTCGTCCTGTGACAAAAACGTTCCCGGACATCTCCTGGCAGCGGCCCGCCTGGATATTCCGGTGATCGTCGTGCCGGGCGGCCCGATGGCGGCCGGGCGTTATAAAGGCGAGGATATCGTCACCACCACACTGGATGCGGAGTGCTGGGCCTATGGGGTCGGCAAGCCGCGGGTCTCCGAGGATGAAGTGGCGGCGCTGGAAGAAGCCGCTTGCCCCGGGCCGGGTTCCTGTGCGCTGTTGGGAACGGCCAACACCATGCAGTGCATGGCCGAGGCCCTGGGCCTGGCGCTGCCGGGCGCCGCCACCGCGCTGGCGGTTTCCGCCAAACGGCTGCGGATCGCCAAGGAATCGGGCCGGCAGATCGTCCGCCTGTTGGAGCAGGGCATTACTTCCTCCAAGATTATTACGCCGGAGAATATCTTCAACGCCATCCGGGTGCTGCACGCCATCGGCGGTTCAACCAACGCGGTGCTGCATCTGCTGGCCATCGCCTATGAGAAAGGCTTTGAGAAGGAGATCAACCTGGAGCTGGTGGAGCGGCTCGGCCAGGAGACGCCGTGCATCGCGGCGGTCCGCCCCAGCGGCCCGTATACCATGGGCGACTTCGATGAGGCCGGCGGAGTCCGGGCGGTCATGAAGAAGATCGAATCCACCTTGAAGACGGATGTCCTGACTGTCACCGGCGGAACGGTGGCGGAGAACCTGGCGCAAGTCTCCTTCGACGATTCGCCGGTCATCAAAGACCTGCAAAATCCGGTGAACAAAGGCGGCCTGGCCATCCTGCGCGGCAGTCTGGCCCAGTCGGCGGTGGTCCGGCCGACGGTGATTCCGCCGGAGATGATGCGGCATAGCGGCCCGGCCCGGGTCTTTAACGGCCAGGAAGAGGCGCTGGAAGGATTGCAGCAGAACAAAGTCCAGTCCGGCGACGTGGTCGTCGTCCGCTACGAAGGGCCGAAGGGCGGCCCCGGCCTGACCGAGGTCTTTAAGGTCATCGGCTATATGAACGCCACAGGACTGGAGACCAAGTGCGCCCTGATCACGGACGGCAAGATCTCCGGTTTCGCCAAAGGGCCGTTCATCTGTCAGGTTTCCCCGGAGGCTGCCGAAGGCGGTCCGCTCTCCGTGGTTCAGGACGGCGACATCATTGAGATCGATATTCCCAATCGCCAACTGAACCTCAAGATCAGCGACGAGGAGCTGGCCGCCAGGATCGCCGCCTGGCAGGCCCCGGAACCCCGGGTCACCGACGGCTTCCTCACCGTTTACGCCCGGTTGGCCAATCCGGCCAGCAAAGGCGCTGGCATTAATCTCCGTCTGAAGTAAGCGGCACCGCCGTAACTTTGGCTCGAATCCGGACGCCGGTCCATCCGGCGTCCGGCACTTTACCGCTGGTTCGGATAATGGTATAATTTGTTGATCATTCTGCGAAAAGGTCGTGGTTCAGTGGCGGAAGGAAAAGCAACTCATTTGACCAAGCGCGTGGTCGAGTCGTTCAAAGCGCGCTTCCTCGACGGTGAACTGAAGCCGGGCGAGGCCCTACCTTCCGAACGGGAACTGGCCGCCCAGCTGAATGTCAGCCGGACAACGGTGCGGGATGCCATCACTGCCTTGCGGGTGATGGGACTGGTCGAGGTGAAGCAGGGAAAATGCGCCACGGTGACCGCGCCTTCGGTGGAGAATATCCTGGAACCGCTGATGATGGTCTTCCCGATGGAACAGGCCAACATCCTTAATTTGCTGGAATTCCGGGAGATCTTCGAACCGCAGTGCGTGTTTCTGGCCACCAAGCGGGCCGCTCCCAACGAAATCCAGCAGATCGGCGAGTATCTGAAGGAGATGCGCCGCCTGCAGGGGGACACCGCCCGTTACGCCGAGGCGGATTATCATTTTCACCAAGCGATCATGAAAGCGACCCATAACGAGATGATCGTGGTCTTTACGACGGTCTTTCGAAATCTCCTGTATAACCTGCAGAAACGGATGGCCGCCCTGCCCGAGCCGGAACCGTTGCTCATCACCCATGAGCGGGTCTACGAGGCGATGGTGCTTGGCGATCCCCAGCAGGCGGCCGACCGCATGCGCGAGCTGGTCGCCAACACTAAGGCGGATTATATCCGCAGCACGCTCAATCCAGCCCCGAAAGATGGACAAGAGACTTCGTAAACCGGCGGGAAGCCGGTTTCATCATGAGAGGGACTGCCGCAAGCAGCGTTCGCAATGTTGCGGCAGTCCTTTTTTCATCGGAGTCGCTTCCCCTGGACGCGATTTTTCATCGGATTCCTCGGGAAAGAACCGGCAGGGCTTCCGAGTCCGGGCGACTCGCCTCGCCGGAAGCGGCGGACTGTACTGAACGGGAGCGGCCAACGAGGGCGCTCCATGTTTCATTCCTCCCCTCAACCCGGGCAAAGGTTGCCCGTGGCCGGATGGCGGCCGCCCCGCCCGGGGCGGCGGTTGCCCCGAGTCGGGTAACTGATGTCTGGATCCGGGGATCCATCGCCCCGGCCCGGGCGTATAATGCTAGAATGTACGCCGGCGCTGCCCCGGTTCGGGCGGTCCAGGCGGTGCCCGGGGCGGCAGGCACCCGTATCCGGGGAGGAGTGGCGCATGTTTTATCTTCCCGTGGATGGCGCGGCAAGTCCGGCCGCCTCCAAGACAATGCCGACCGCATAGTTGAGACCCAGGGCCAAACCGGCGCTGAACAAGAAGATGAACGGGTAAATCAGGCTTTTATCCATCATGCCTCTCCAATGAGCGCTCTCCTTGAGCGGCCGGGCCGGTGAAGCGGGTAATGAGCCAGGAAGTTATCGCGCCCAAAATCATGTGCCCCAAAAAGGAAAAGAAAACATCCAGCGGTTCTTGGGGATGCACTTTGAAGACCTCCGGCAGGGAGTGGACCACGAGTCCGAAGATGAACAGCCAGGCCAACAAGGTGACGCCGATCCCTTTGAATAAATAATGTTTGGTGCCCCGCCATTCCAGCAGGAGACCGGTGATGACGCCGGTGGATCCGGCGGCGACGTAATTGACCAAGGCGCCAATGAGTAATCCGCCGAACGTGTTGATGACGGACCCGTTAAAAAATAAATCCGCCGCCAAATTCCAGATATGGCTTTTGACCAGGCCGGCCATTACTACCAGGTATCCGAAGATATCCCGGACGATCTGGCCGAGGCAGCCAGCGATCGCCCAAAACATGAAATGATCTTCTTCTTGGAACCGCATGGCTTTATCCCCTCCAAATCTTTCAAAGATAGTATGCGCCACGACAGATAGTTGATTCATTCCGACCATCCCCGCCAAGCAACAGACGATGGGAGCCGTAAAACTTTCAAAATTTCTGCAGGGACTTCCAATCCAATCGCGAAATTGATTTTGGAAATATTATGGAAGTTCAATTTTTATACTGCGCATGAACAAAGGTGAGAGAATGGCCGCTCCATTGATCCCCGCGCTCGATCCCATTGCCGGGAAGCTGCGCCGGAAACAGCTGGAACTCGCCGCGCTTGAAGCGCGGCTGGCCGAGTGCGAATTGGAACTGTTGACGTTCCGAACCGCGCTCTTGGAGTTTCAGCTTCGCTATGAGAAAGCAGTCGGCCCGCTCTACGCCGAACTGGACCGGATCGAGGCGGAGATCGCCGAATTGCGGGCGGCCCGCAATCCGGGAGACCGCCGGGCTGCCGGGCGGGCGCGCGCCGCCCGGGCCAAAGCCGACCAGTCCGGGCGGGCGGCCGATGAATCCCACCAGCAAAAGAACTGCGGGAAGTTTAGGCCCGGTGAGGAGCTGAAGAAGCTCTACCGGGAACTGGCCAAGCGCTTCCATCCCGACTTAGCCGGCGGAGAGCGGGAACGGATCCGCTTCGAAAAACTAATGTCCGCTGCCAACGCCGCTTACGCCGAGGAAGACGAGGGACGCCTGCGCCAGCTTTTGGAGGAAGCCGGCGGCGCAGCGGAAGCGGTGGACGGCCCGGCGCCGGACGGAGTCGCGGCCGCGCTCGCCCGGGTGGAACAAAAGATTGCCCGGCTCACCGAGCGTTTGGAGGCCATTGCCATAGAAATGGCGGAGTTGCGGGGCTCGCCCCTCAATCAGCTGAAAAGGCAAGTCGAAGAAGCGGGCAGCCGCGGCCTGGATCTCATCCAGGAGATGGCCGGTTTTCTGCGGCGCGAGATCGGCCGGGCCTTGATCCGAAAGTCAAAAGTAGCGGCGGGAAACGGAGAGCAAGGCTCCGGCCCTTCTCCGGGGTGCGGATATGGATAAAACGAAGAACCCCGAATGCACGGGGCTGGTCGGCAGCGCCGCCCAGCCGTTGCGGCTCCGGTCCGACTTTTATAGCCGCGGCGCGAAACTGGCGGAACGGGTCGAGAGCCGGTCCGCCGTCCATTTCACCGACCCCGCGTTGGAAGCTGCGGTCCGCGCGGCCGTTGCCAAACCCGGCGGCAAGCTGCTGTTCCGCGATGTTCAACATCTGCCGGCATTGAAAGCCGCCAAGCGTGGCATCGGCGATCTTGCTGGCATTGGCAGCCTGCGCGGCATCCGCGAGCTGTCATTGCAGGGGAATCTCCTCACCGATCCGCAGCCGTTGGCCGCTTTGGCGGAACTGTGCTATCTCAACCTCTCCGGGAACAGCCTCTCCGAAATCGCTCCTTTGACGCAACTAAAGCGCTTGCAGCATTTGCTGCTGGGATGGAACCAGCTCGGGAGCGTGCCGGATTTGTCCGGGTTGGAAAGCCTGCAGGATCTGGTCCTGTCGTATAACCGGATTGAGCGGCTCGATTTTCTGAGCGGCCTGGTTGAACTGGAAGAGCTGCATCTGATGGGGAACCGCATCACCGACCTTTCCCCGCTGGCCGCACTGTCCCGATTACGGATCCTGTCGCTGTCGAATAACGAGATTGCCGACCTGACGCCGCTCGCCAATCTCAAACGGCTGGAAAAGCTCTGGCTGGCTCGGAACCGGCTAGGCGATCTCGGGCCGCTGCGGCATTTGGACCACCTCAAAGTGCTCAGCCTCAGCGGCAACCGGATCCGGGACGCCGCCGCGCTCGGTTGCCTGACCGGACTGCGCGAGCTCGATCTTTCCGGGAACCGGATCCGCGATCTCGGGCCGCTGGCGCCGTTGGGCGAACTCCAAGAATTAAACCTGGCCAAAAACGAGATTTGCAGCATCGCCGTTTTACAGTCCCTCGCCAAGCTGCGAACCGTGGCGCTGGCGGAGAATCCGCTCCGGTATACCGAGGATCTGGCGACGCTAAAGACATTGAATCTTCTGAATGCCAGGGGATGCCGCCTCAGGCCCCTGTGGATGAATGAGGATTGAAAAGGCAATCGGACCGGCGCTGCCGGTTGCCCCATCCGGCGGGCTCCGGCCCAGCGGCAAATAGCCTCTTGAAACGGCAGCATCGCTCCGGCTCAGCGGAGAAAGCGCGATTGCCCTTTGCAAATAAAAACGGTTTTGGTATTTTGGCCTGGGCCGGGGGATGGTATAATAAGGCTACTACTCCGGTGGTTCAATACCTCGAAAGGAGTTTGGGAAGATCGCGATGCTGTAACGCGTTTTCCAAAACTTCGGATTCATCCGTTGACCGCCGGATTCATCAAAAGACGGCAAGGAGTAGGAAATTCATGGATTTGGACCGGGTTTTGGAGCAAGCGACGCAGTGGGCGTGGGAAGCCGGCCGGTTGCAGCTGGAACACCTGGGGGCCGGGCATTTGCGGATAGAGCGAAAATCCAGCGATTATGACCTGGTCACGGAGGTGGATAAGCTTTGCGAGGCCTATCTGGTCGGGCAGATTCGCAAAGAATATCCCGATCATTCCGTCTTATCCGAGGAAACCGGGGAGGACGGAAGGGAATCCGCGTACCGTTGGGTCATCGACCCAATCGACGGCACCACCAATTATGTCCACGCTTATCCCATTTTTGGCGTGTCGATTGCGTTGCAAGCGGCGGGCCGTTCGATCCTCGGGGTGGTCTATTTTCCGGTATTGGGGCACCTCTTCCAGGCGCTCAGGGGCCGGGGTTCCTATCAGGACGGCCGGCGCTTAAAGGTCTCGGAGACCGCCGAGTTGTCCCGGGCGTTGCTGGCGACGGGGTTTCCGTATGACAAGGCCACCAGCGCCCAGAACAATCTGGATTTTTTCAACCGTTTGGTGCCGCGGATCGGCGGCATCCGGCGCAGCGGCAGCGCCGCCTTTGACCTGTGCAGCGTGGCCGCGGGGCATCTGGATGGCTTTTGGGAGTTGAAGATCAAACCCTGGGATATGGCGGCCGCCGGTTTGATTCTGGAGGAAGCCGGCGGAACCATCGTTTATTTATCCGGCTATGAGCCGATTTCGCTGGCAGCCGGCAATCCGAGGATTTGTCAATTAATTCTGGATGAAATCGCGGTGGTGGACGGGACGAAACCGGCACCGGCAAGGAGGAACTGAATTGAACAACCTGTACTGGCGCATCCGGCGTTTCCTGTTTCAAGAATTCACCCCCGTCACCAAGACGCTGTTGTCCCTGGGAGCGCTCTGCTTCGTATTGGGCTTCATTCTGCCGGTCCTGCGGGACTGGCTGGTTTTGACCCCCCGGAGCATTCCCATGAATCTCTGGGCGGTGTTAACCTATCCGCTGGTCAATCCGGATCTGATTTCGCTGCTCTTCGCCATCCTTTGGCTATGGTTCATCGGCAGCAGCCTGGAAAGGACCTGGGGCAGCCCCCGTTACGCATTGTTCCTGGGGTTGCTGGCGGGCGTGACCGGGTTGGCGATGGTGCTGGTCGAAATCTGGCTGGGAATCTTTCAGCCCATCTATGGGTTCTGGTTATTATCGGTGGGGATCACCTGGGCCTGGGCGGAGTTGAATCCGGGGCGGGAGTTGCTGTTCTGGGGGATCATTCCGATCCGTGCCCGCTGGCTGGCATGGCTCAACGCTTTGATGATCGGCTATAGTTATTTGCAAACTTATTGGCTGCTGGGGTTGGCCTCGCTCAGCGGAATCCTCATCGCTTATTGGTTTGTGGGGAGCGGCGGCCGCGGTTACCGGTCCGGCCCGAAGCGGGATTCCCAAAGCTGGCTGGAGGAACGGCGCCGCCGGAACCGGCGCAAACGGTTCCGGATCATTCATTAAAACCCGGCGCAGCGGCACTGCGGATCCGGACCCGGTTCCACGGTCCGGCGTCGTTTGCCGTTACCGTTTGGCTAATGGAGCGGGATAAGACCGCTTTGGCGCCGTTCTCCAGATAATTCCATCCGGGTCCCAGGTCGATCAGCCATTCCCGCGCGGCTTGAGAAAAAGTGGCGGAGCGCACGCCGATGTCGGCTTCGGCATATTCCAGCATTTCCGGCTGGCTGAATAATGCCTCCAAAGCGATTCTGGGCGAAGATTTGCCGGCGGTGTTCAGCACGGGATCCCGCAAAACGGTGCGCTCCACTCCGCTGCCGCCGGGTAGAAATAACCGCAACCGCAAAGGCGGGCGTTCCGGCTTGAAAAGCTCCGGCAGCGGTTTGCCGGAGGCGTCAAAGGCCTCATAGCGATAGCGCCCCTCGGGCAAAGCGATGAGAAGATAAGGGTAGCTTATCACCTGGGCGGTTATTTCGCCGGGTCCGGGCGTGACGGCGCGGAGCATGATTTTTCCGGCTTTCAGCCCGGCCAGCTCCAAACGGTATCCGCTGTTGGGTTGCAATCCCCAATTGAAGTAATAAAATTGCCGGCCGCCCTCGGACCAATTCCTGACTTCCGGGACCGGATTGGCCGGTTCGATCCAGGCGGGCAGTTCGTGTACCACCTGGACCGCGGGTTTCGTCATTCCTTTGGCAAAGACGAATCCGGCGCCGATTCCGGCGGCGGTTAGCGCCAACAGCATAAGCATGTCGATAGCGGAAAGCTTCTTTCTCACGGGCGACCTCCTATCAATGGACGAAAAAACGACTTTATCCCTTGCTTTTCTGAGTTTTTATTGTTCACCCTGTCCTTCGGACAGGGTTTATCTCAACGCTTTTCATGTCGTTGCATATAGGACGAATATCGGGCCGGGTAAGTTCCGTGCAACATTTGCCATTGCATGGGCGGGCGAGTCATTCGTTACGAACCGGAATCTTTAATAAACAGTGATGAATGGTCGGTTCGCTTGACACTGTCAGAATGACATGTTTTAATGAAGAAAGATTAATAAAAGTGGGGGAACGTCATCATGATCGAACTGGTTGGCAAGGCGGTTTATCTGATCCGGGGTAAACTGCTGATGGACGCTGAATCTGTAACGTATGACGATATCAACCGGCAACTGGAGCAGCAGGGGCTGCCGCTGCTTTCCGCCGGTCCGGACGCGCTTGCCCGGTCCAAGTCCGGCACGATTGCAAGCCAAATTTTATTGCAACACAATCAATCGCAGGACGAGCAGAATCTGAAATTGCGCTTTGACGCCCTGGCTTCTCACGATATCACCTATGTCGGAATCGTTCAGACCGCCAGAGCCAGCGGCTTGCGAGAGTTTCCCGTGCCGTATGTCCTGACGAACTGTCATAACACGCTTTGCGCGGTCGGCGGAACCATCAACGAGGATGACCATGTTTTCGGTTTATCCGCGGCCGAACGCTACGGCGGGATCTTCGTCCCGGCCCATCAGGCGGTCATTCATCAATATATGCGGGAGATGATGGCGGGCGGCGGCCGGATGATCCTGGGTTCGGACAGCCATACCCGTTATGGCGCGTTGGGCACGATGGGGGTCGGCGAAGGGGGGCCGGAGATTGTCAAACAATTACTGCGGCGGACCTATGACATCCCCTATCCGGAAGTCATCGCGGTCTATCTTGAGGGCCAACCGGGTCCGGGGGTCGGGCCGCAGGATGTGGCCCTGGCCATCATCAAAGCGGTATTCGCCAATGGCTTTGTGAAGAATAAGATCATGGAATTCGTCGGGCCGGGGATCGCCAATCTGACGGTGGATTACCGGAACGGGATCGATGTGATGACCACCGAAACGACCTGTCTCAGTTCCATCTGGAGCACCGACGACCGGGTCGCCGCGTATTTGGGCCTGCACGGCCGGCCCGATGCCTATCGCGCGCTGGAGCCCGCGGAGATCAGTCGTTATGATGGCGCCATCCGGGTCGATCTCAGCCGGATTGAGCCGATGATTGCGCTGCCTTTCCATCCCAGCAACGCCTATCCGATCCGGGAATTGAACGAGAATGCCGCTGCCATCCTGGGCCAGGTGGAGGAGGAAGGCCGGCGGCAGTTGGAAAATCCGAAGCTGGAATTCAAGTTGAGCCAGAAGATCGCCGGCGGCCGGCTGCGCGTCGATCAGGGCGTGATTGCCGGCTGCGCCGGCGGAACGTTTGAGAATATTGCGGCGGCCGCGGCCATTTTGGAAAACGGCAGCACCGGCAATGGCCAGTTTGCCCTGAGCGTTTACCCGGCCAGCCAGCCGGTGAATTTGGCGGTGATCCGCAGCGGACTGGCGGAACGGTTATTGCAAGCCGGAGTGACCTTGCGCACCGCTTTCTGCGGGCCGTGTTTCGGCGCCGGGGATGTCCCGGCCAACGGCGGACTCAGTATCCGGCATTCCACCCGTAACTTCCCGAACCGCGAGGGTTCCAAGCCGGCTAATGGCCAGATCGCGTCCGTGGCCCTGATGGATGCGCGTTCCATCGCCGCCACCGCACTGAACGGCGGGAGGTTGACGGCCGCCTCGGAAGTATCCGCGCCCGTCTCCGCGGTGGCTTACACCTTCGATAAAAAGGTCTATGAGAACCGGGTCTATGACGGCTATGGCAAGCCCCATCCGGAAACGGAACTGAAATTCGGGCCCAATATCGCCGATTGGCCGAAGATGATTTCCTTGCCGGAGAACCTGCTTCTGAAAATGGCCGCGGTAATCCACGACCCGGTGACCACCACCGACGAGTTGATTCCCTCGGGAGAGACCTCCTCGTATCGTTCCAATCCGCTGAAATTGGCCGAGTTTACTCTGGGCCGGAAAGTTCCCCAGTATGTCGGCAGGGCCAAGGATTTTCAAGGGCTGGAGCAGGAACGGCAACGCCTTTTGGCCGAGGGAACCGCCCACGAGCCGCAATCGACCGAACTGGGACGAATTTTCCTCACTTTATTCGGGGATGAAGAACCGACGCCGGAAAAGGTTCACCAAACCTTAGTGGAGACCGGTTTGGGGACCGTTATCTTCGCCCGGAAACCGGGCGATGGCTCCGCCCGGGAGCAAGCCGCTTCCTGCCAGAAGGTGCTCGGAGGCTGGGCCAATATCGCCGTGGAATATGCGACCAAACGCTATCGCAGCAACCTGATTAACTGGGGAATGCTGCCGTTTGTAATTCCCGAGGATTACCTTCCGGAATTCGCGGTAGGAGACTTCATCTACATCCCGATGATTCGGGAAGCGGTTCAATCCGGCGCGGCAGAGATTCAAGCCTTTTTGATCAATGCCGACGGCAGAAAACCGTTCCGCCTTTGGCTGCCGAATCTCAGCGCCGATGATCGTGCGATTATCCTGGCCGGATGCTTGATAAACTACTACGGGCAAGAGTCAAAATAACTTAATTCGCTCATCAGGGCAGAAACATTTTGAGGAGGGACAGAAATGATTTTTGGAAGCATCGAACATTTGGAGGAAGATCGGAAGCGCCTCGCGGCACCGCTTCTGAAAGGCTTGGAGTTCTTAAAGAACAATGACCTGGCCAAGCTGGAGCTCGGCAGGCACGAGATTGACGGCGGCAACCTTTTTGCCCTGGTTCAGGAGTACCAGACCTCGCCCAAAACTGAAAAAAAGGCGGAAGCTCACCGGAAATTCATCGACATCCAATATATCGTGTCGGGGACCGAAATCATCGGCTACGGTCTGGAGAATCCCGCCAATGAAGTGCTGGAAGATCGCTTGGCTGAAAAGGATAACATTTTTTATAAGAGTGTCGCCGGAGAGATGGAACTGATCCTCTCCGCCGGGATGTACGCGGTACTATTCCCCTACGACATTCACCGTCCCGGCTGTAATTACGGTGCCGGAACCAAAGTCCGCAAGATTGTCCTGAAAGTAGCCGTGGATTGATAAACCGATTTTATCGTTGGACGAGACGGTTGGGTGGAAATCTCAACCGTCTTTCATTTTGCCTGCCCGCGGCCGTCTTGGAGGAAGAAAATTCCGGCAATCATAAAAACTGCTAAAAAAATCCCCCGAAATTGCCGATAGATCAACTGGGTTCGGATCCGATGCAGAGTAATCTGAAACCTTGAGCGAGTGAGGAGGAATGACCCATGAAGTCAGTGATGAGTGAGGCTGTTGGAGAAGTTCATCCCGTCCTTTCGTGCTCAAGACGCTGTTTAAACCGGGCGATTCGCAACGCCCTGAATCGAATCGATTGCCGTCTGGCGGCGCTGCAAGCCCCGGCTTTGGCGCAGCACTATTCCGGTGAAGCACCGGAGCCGGACGCCGTTTGGCCGGGCCTGCTCTGGCTGAGTTATGAAGCGACGAATAACCCGAAATATTCGAAGGCGGCTGTCCCACTGCTGGAAGCTTTGGGTGAGCGGTTGCGAAAAAAGGAAGAAATTGTGAACCTGGGCGCTGTGACGACGCTTTCCTGCGTGGCCGCTTACCGTTTATCCGGAGACACCCGCGCGCGCCAATGGGGACTGGCTGCGGCGGATGATTTATGCGCCCGTTTTCAGCAAAAGGTTGGCTGTATCGCGGCTGGGAACGGTCCGGGTACGGCGCAGGACCGGATCCAATTGAATATCGAGTATCTGATGAGCTTGCCGCTGCTTTATTGGGCCAGCGAAGTCTCGGGAGAACGCCGTTATCATAAGATTGCCTACCGACATGCCCGGCAAACCGCATTGCATCTGGTACGAGAGGATCTTACGGTGGCCCATTCATGCTGGATGGATATTCGGACTGGCCTGCCGGTCGCGGAAATCGGCGCCGCGATTTCCAGCAAAACAGTTCGGCCGTGGGATCCGGCGTGCGCCATCTATGGTTTTACGTTGAGTTATATATATACGCGGGATTGGAATTTCCTCGCCCTCGCCGCGAAGCTGGCGGATTCTTGGTTAAGCCTGCTTCCGGAGCAGGGGATTTGGCCGGACTTCATCGCTCCCGAAGCTGGAGACGGGTCATGCGCTATCTCTGCAACGGCGCTGGCGGTTTGCGGGCTTTTGGAGTTATCCAAGCATATGCCGGTCATTGATGAGGCCAAACGATCTTATGAAGGTTCCGCGCTGGCTGTTTTACACGTCTTGATCGAACAATATGCGGCGTCGGCAAAAAACGCCGACGGATTATTGAATTACTCCCTCGCCGAGGGAGAGACGGCTCGTGAACATACTGCCTGGGGCGATTATTTCTATCTGGAAGCATTGCTGCGGGTAACGACCGACTGGGGATTATATTGGTAATCCAAAGAACGGAATCGATTGGTTTGCGGTGTCGCTTCAAAAGAATGAGGATATCATCGGCCTGCTTTCTTCTTTTTCCGCTTTCCCCGACCCTTCGTCCCCCATCCCGGCCCCCTAATATATCAGTAGATTCCCTCTCGTGTAAGGTATGGTCTTTCGTCCAACTAGGATATTCTTCATCCTTGTAAGGGATGCTTTGATCCGTGTAAGGGATGCCGCAATCCTTTCAAAGGATCCTTCGATCCTTGTAAGGTATGATTCCATCCGTGTAAGGGATGGTTTTCATCCTTGTAAGGGATGCTATGATCCTTTCAGAGGATCCTTTGATCCTTTCTTCCCGAAGGATCATCCTAGCTTCCTGAGAACTCGGGGAAGCATCCTCAAGACGCATACCTGCATCTTCAACGATCATCCTTCCTTCCTTAACGATCATCCTTGCTTCCCGAAGGACCATCCTTCTTTCCCCGAGGTTTGAGGAAGCGGGACCAAGGCTTGGGGAAAGAGGACCAATCCTTGGGGAAGCTGCCCAAACATCAGGGGAGCCGGCCGGACCTCGAAACAGGCTGCCCCGAAAATCCATGGGGGACGGCCTCTTTTTATTGCGGCAGGGGCATTTTATGCTTTTGATTCGCCGGGAACGTCGAAATAACCCTATTAACATCAGCCAATTTGGCGCAAGCTATCGGATGGAATTACTCTTTGACAAATTGGTCCAATTTGGAATATAATGATTTTGGATCAGTCAATTAATCCTTTTGGCATTGAAGGAGCAGAAGATGAGGATTGCGATTGATAAAGCTGCCGGAATTCCCATGTATATTCAGATCAAGGATCAGATCAAAACGATGATTGCCGAGGGGGCGCTCATTCCCGGCGAACGGCTGCCCACCGAACGGGAATTGGCTGATGAACTGAAGGTCAGTCGCAACACCGTGAGCATGGCTTACCAAGAACTTCAGGAGGAGGGAGTTTTGTCGGTTGGCCAAGGCAGGGGGACCTTTGTAACCGTGGACCAACCCACGAATGCGGGCGGAACGACCGGTCCCTTGGAACGGAGCCGGAAAGAAAAAGTGCTGCGTTTGATCGATCTGGCCATCGAAGAAAGCCTGGATCTGGGATTCTCACTCGACCAATTCCTGGCCCTGGTCATGGTGCGGGCGCGGGAAAAAGAAGAATCCCTGCGGAAGGCGCGGGTCTTATTTGTCGATTGCAATCAGGAACAGTTACATAATTTCATCCGGCAATTCCGGGAACTGGTGCGGGTGGAGATCATTCCGTTGCTGCTGGAAAAGTTCCTGGTCGCCGGTCCGGAGATCGCCGCCTTGGTAAGAGAGGCCGATCTGATCGTGACCACAACGACGCATTGGGAAGCGGTCCAACGGACTGTCGTGAAATTGGGCGCGGAGACGGAGATTGTCTCGGTTGCGGCCCAGCCTCAGCTGGAAAATTTAATTAAATTGATTCGTCTGGCGCATACGGGCGGGATCGGGCTGATTTGCTTGAGCCCGGAATTCCCGGAGATCGTCCGCCGGGCCTTGGCCAGGTTGGGAGTCTATGATCTGCAGCTCGATTACACGATCGCCACGGAACGGGCCGCCCTGCAAAGTTTCATCGACGGGCACGATATTTTATTGGCTTATGTGGAACGTTATAAAGAAGTGAAAGCGCTGGCCGGAGAGAAAGAGGTCATTCCCTATATCCATGAATTGGACATCGGTTCGGTGAATCTGGTGCGCCGGGCAATCGACCGCGCTGTCAGCGGCAGAGAAAAGAGAGGTTCATGATGAAAATTCCGACACTGGTGATGGGAGTGATCGGCATGGACGTCCATGCCGTGGGGAATAAAATATTGGAGAAGGCGTTTACGGAGGCCGGTTTTAACGTGGTCAACCTCGGCGTCATGGTATCCCAGGAGGAATTCATCCAGGCGGCCATCGAGACGGCGGCGGACGCGATCCTGGTCTCGTCACTGTATGGCCACGCCGAATTGGATTGCCGGGGTTTGCGCGCCAAATGCATGGAGGCGGGAATCGGGAAGATCCCGTTGTATGTCGGAGGAAACCTGGTCGTCGGAAAAGCGGATTTTGCCGAGGTGGAACAGATTTTTAAAAAAATGGGATTTAACCGGGTTTATCCACCGGGCACCATGCCGGAAACGGCCATTGCCGATTTGGCGAAGGATCTCGGGGTCAACGAGTGGCTCCCGGGAGTGAGACCTCAAGGACAGGAGGGCTGGCGTCATGGAGTTGACGAATCGGCGGTTGAGCGAAGGTGATTTTGAGGCGATCCGGCGGGAAGCTCTCGGCCAATGGCCGACCGGAGCCGAAGTAGACCCGGAGGAGGCCGTTGCCTACCAGAAAAGGATTTCCAAGACCAAACGTTTTTCGGAACGGCTGGCCAGAGCCCAGGCGGAGGGGGAGATCCTGATCCAGCCCCGGGCCGGCGTGGCCTTGGTCGAGGAACAGATCGCGCTGCTGAAATACTTGGAGACGGAAGGGGAAGCCGATCTGCTGCCGGTCACGGTAGACAGTTATACCCGGCAAAACCGTTATCACGAGGCGCAGACCGGAATCGAGGCCAGCCGCAATGCCGGCCGTTCCATGCTGAATGGTTTTCCCGTGGTCAATCACGGCGTACTGGCCACCCGGCAAGTGGTCGAGCAGGTCGGCCGGCCGATTCAGGTCCGGCACGGCACTCCCGATGCCCGGCTCCTCGCCGAAATCTCGTTGGCCGCCGGGTTTACCGCGTTTGAGGGCGGCGGAATCTCCTATAATATCCCCTATGCCAAGGAGATGCCCCTGGAACTGACGATCGCCCATTGGCAATATGTAGACCGTCTGGTGGGCTGGTATGAAGAACGCGGCATCGCCATCGATCGGGAACCCTTCGGGCCGCTCACCGGGACGTTGGTGCCGCCGTGCATCTCCCATGCGGTGGCGATTATCGAAGCTCTGCTCGCCGCCGAGCAAGGCGTGCGCAATATCACGGTCGGGTACGGCCAATGCGGAAACCTGGTCCAGGACGTGGCCGCTTTACGGGTCTTACGGCGGTTGGTTGCCGAATATCTGGGGCGTTTTCACTACGATCAGGTACGGACTTATACGGTCTTTCACCAGTGGATGGGCGGTTTCCCGCCCGATGAGGCCAAAGCCTTCGCAGTGATTGGGCTGGGCGCGGTGGCGGCGGCCTTCTCCGGGGCCACCAAGGTGATTGTCAAGAGCCCGCATGAGGCTTTCGGCGTCCCGACCAAGGAAGCCAATGCCGAAGGGCTGAAAACCACCCGGCAGGTATTGAACATGCTGCGCGATCAAAGCCTGCCGGATTCGCCGGAGCTGCAGGAGGAAACGGAAATGGTGGAGGAGGAGACCCGCTGCATCCTGGAGCGGGTGCTCGAACTCGGCGACGGCGATTGGGCCGTGGGCGCGGTGCGCGCCTTTGCGGCCGGGGTCCTGGATGTGCCTTTTGCCCCCAGCCGCTGCAACCGGGGGAAGGTGATGCCGGTACGCGATCAGAACGGCGCCGTGCGGTTGCTGGATCCGGGAAATCTCCCGCTGAGCAAAGAGATCATGGCTTTTCATCAACGCAAGATTGGCGAACGGGCCCGGGCCGAGGAACGGCCGGTCAGCTTTCAAATGGTGATTGACGATATCTACGCCATCAGCAAGGGAATGCTGGTCGGGCGACCCCGGTAAGGGAGGAGAGCATAATGCGGATTGCGAAAATGATATGCGCGCCCGGACGGACCGGTTTCTTCTTTGACGATCAATTGGCGATCAAGCGCGGCGCGGAGCCCGATGGCGCCGCTTATCGCGGCGAGCCGTTGCTGCCCGGTTTTACCAGCGTGCGGCAGGCCGGAGAGGCGATCTCCGTTCTTTTGGTGATGGAGGACGGCCGGATCGCCCATGGCGATTGCGCCGCGGTCCAATACTCGGGCGCCGGCGGCCGCGATCCGGTATTCCTGGCGAATGAGTTCATCCCCATCGTTGAACAAGTGGTGGGGCCGCGCCTGGTAGGGCGGGAACTGAACGGTTTCCGGGGACTCGCCGAGGAGCTGGATCGTCTGGTGGATCCCGCCAGCGGGAAGCCTCTCCATACGGCCATTCGCTACGGAGTTACCCAGGCGGTGCTGGACGCCGCCGCGCAGGCCGCCAACCGGCTGATGGTCGATCTGGTCGCCGCCGAGTATGGCACCGAGCCGGTATCCGAACCCATCCCCATCTTCAGCCAGAGCGGGGATGATCGGTACGCCAACGCCGACAAAATGATCCTCAAAGGAGCCGATGTGCTCCCGCACGGCTTGATCAATAACGTCCCCGCCAAGTTGGGACGACGGGGCGAACTCCTGCTGGAGTATGTCGGATGGTTGCGCGAACGGATCGAGCGCTTGAAACCGCGGCCGGATTACCGGCCTGTGCTCCATCTGGATGTTTACGGCACCATCGGCCTGGCTTTCGAAAACGACCAGGGCCGGATCCTCGACTATCTGGCCCGGCTGGCGGCGGCGGCCGCGCCGCTGTCGTTGCGGATCGAGGGTCCGGTGGACATGGGCGGCCGTCAAGCCCAAGCGGAAGCCCTGGCTGGCCTGCGGCAGGCATTGGATTCCCGGGGGATTCCGGTGGCGATCGTGGCCGACGAATGGTGCAACACGTTGGAAGATATCCAGTTGTTCGCGGATGCCCGGGCCGGGCATATGATCCAGATCAAAACCCCCGATCTGGGCGGGATCAATAATTGCATCGAGGCGGTGCTTTATTGCAAGTCGCAGGCGATCGGCGCCTATCTCGGCGGAACTTGCAATGAAACCGACCGCTCCGCCCAGATCTGCGTGCATCTGGCTTTGGCCACCGGACCGGACCAGATTCTGGCCAAACCGGGCATGGGCGTGGATGAGGGGTATATGATCGTCTATAACGAAATGCGACGGGTGCTGGCGCTGCGGGAAGCCTTGCGGTAAAGCGCTCCTTGGGGTCCAGAAATGAAAACGAGGTGGCTTCGTAATGGAAGAGATGCGAATTCTATCGCCGACCGCCATTTTGGGGTACGGGTTCCCGCAATCCTCCTTTGAAGAGGGGCTGCGCCGCCGCCCCGATGTGATCGCCGTGGACGCGGGGTCGACCGATCCGGGACCGTATTATTTGGGATCGGGAGTCTGCTTCACCGACCCGCGGGCCGTCAGGCGGGATCTGACGTTGATACTGGAGGCGGCGCTGGAGCGGCGTATTCCGGTGATCATCGGCAGCGCCGGCGGGAGCGGCGGCACCGTTCATTTGCAGCGGGACCTGGGGTTGCTGCGGGAGATCGCCGCCGAACGGGGGTGGCGCTTCCGGGTGGCCGTGATCGGCGCCGAGATTGCCAAGGAAACCGTGGAAGGGCACTGGCGGGCCGGGAAGGTCAGTCCGCTGCCCCCGGCGCCGGAACTGACGGAGGACGATATCCGGGATTCGGTGCGCATCGTGGCCCAGATGGGCTTGGAGCCGGTGCTGGCCGGCCTGGCGACCGGAGCCGACGTCGTGCTGGCGGGGCGGTGTTACGACCCGGCGGTCTTCGCCGCCAAAGCGGTGCAGCAAGGGTTCGATCCCGGTCCCGCCGTTCATCTCGGCAAAATTCTGGAGTGTGCCGCCATTGCCGCGACGCCGGGCAGCGGCAGCGATTGTCTCCTCGGCTATCTCTACCCGCAGGCCTTTGAGGTGGAACCGCTCAATCCGGCCCGGCGTTGCACCACGCTCTCGGTGGCCGCCCATACCTTGTATGAAAAGTCCAATCCCTACCTTTTGCCCGGCCCGGGCGGGACCCTGGATTTGCGGGAAACCCGGTTTGAACAGGTGGGGGAATCCCGGGTGCGGGTGTCCGGGAGCCGTTTCGTCCGCTCCGATCCCTACAAGCTCAAGCTGGAGGGAGTGCGGCGGATCGGATACCGCACCGTGGCCATAGCCGGAGTCCGCGACCCGGTGATGATCCGGGAGATCGACGCGATCATTGCCGGGGTGCGCGAACGGGTGGCCGACAATTTTAAGAGCGAACCTTTTACCTACCGGCTGGATTTCAAGGTGTACGGCAAAAACGGGGTAATGGGCGGTTTGGAGCCGCATCCGGCGCCGGACGGCCACGAGTTGGGAATGGTCATCGAGGCGGTGGCCGACACCCAGGACTGGGCCAATACCATCTGCGGCTTCGCCCGCTCGACCATGCTTCATTTCGGCTACCCCGGCCGGATCGCCACCGCCGGGAATCTGGCTTTTCCCTATTCCCCTTCGGATTTTAAGGCGGGGGAGGTCTATGCCTTCAGCATTTACCATTTGATGGAGGTTGACGACCCTTGCCAATACTTTCCCGTGGAAGTCGTCGCGGTCTAAAAGCCATGTGATAAAGTCCTTAAATTCGGAAATCATCCTTTCAATGGCCTAAAAAACGACTTTATCACTTGCTTTTCTGAGCTTTTGTGTTCACCCTGGCCTTCGGACAGGGTTTATCACAACGCTTCTAATGACGCGTTGAAAGGAGTGTTTCCGGTATGCCCACGCCGTTGCTGAAGATTGCCGAGGTGATCCGGAGTAAGAATTCGGGGCCGTATGAGTTGACGCTGGATATTATCTTCCGGGATTGGGAGATCTTCCGCCGGGTTTGCGCGGCACGGCTGATCACTCCGGAACGGATCGCCGGGCTATACCGGGTTCCGGTTGCGGATGTGCTGGCGATCATCGAGTTTGAACCGGCCAAGGCCATCAAGATCAACCTGCGGCGGCCGATCCCTTCCGGTTCGCCGGGCGACACCGACGTCTACGGAGCCCAGCAGCATGCTCCGTTGCTGGATCTGGAATTCGAATTGCCCTAAGTGAGGTTGTGAGGAAGCGGGGCACGCAGGATTGCGCTGTAAAAATTCCAAACGTCGCCGGGCGGGACCGGGCCGGCTTCCAGCGGCGCGCCCACCCGGAATCCAGGGAGGTCACGATGAATACCGTCAACCTACAGGATTTATTGATGTATGCCGTCTATTTCGCGCCGCGGGGCCAGCACCGCCTGATTCATCTCGGGCATCAGCTGGCCCAGCGCCATCTCAATCCGATGGACCGTTTGATCGGCGTCATTGGCGACGCGGGAGCCGGGAAATCGTTGCTGATCAAAGGCTTCTTTCCCGGACTCGAATTGACCAATGACGACACCGGCATCAACGTGCGGCCGCTGCCGATCCTGGAACACGCCGAGAACGGCCGGTTTACGTCTCATACCTATCATTTGGATCTCCGCTTCGAGATGGCGTTCACGCCGGTGCAACGGTTGGCTGATGCGGTCCATGCGGCGCTGGCCGAAGACCGGCGGGTGGTCATCGAACATTTCGAGCTGCTCTACCCGTTTTTAAAGATCAACGCCGGCCTCCTGATCGGCATCGGCGAGGAAGTGATTGTGACCCGGCCCAATCTCTTCGGCCCGCTGCCCGAGGATATCGCGGCCATCGTCTTCCGCTCGCTGCGCTACCGGAAGATGGCCCATACCGCCGAGGATCTTACCGGCCTGGTGCTCTACAAAGAGCTGAATTACCAGGGGCCGGTGGAGCACGCCGATGTGAAGCACGGCTTTGTGCTGGATTTCGCCACCCAACCCGACTTCGACCCGGCCTGGGTGGAAGCGCGGGTCTGCAGCTATATCGAGCAGGGCATCCCCATTCATCCGTTGGACGAGGCGCACATCGCCATCGGCGGAGAGACGATCGGCTGCACCGGGCCGCGCATCCACCTCCGGAAATCCTCGGAAGTGGAACATTTTCAGCTTTTGAAGGAGTTTAAGGTGGATCCGGCCACCGGCCATTATCTATTGGTGGGTTTGGTCGGCGAGGATGAGCAGGTCAACTTGAACGATCTGAATGACTTTTTCCAAGCTTAGCGTTGCAGATTGGAGAGACGGAGAAGAGGGAAGCCGATGCGGCCTTATTTGTTGATCGATTTCGGCAGCACCTATACGAAATTGACAGCGGTCGACCTGGACGGCCCGGCGGTTTTGGGAACCGGCAGCGCCCGGACCACGGTCGCGGACGGCCTGGTGGCGGGGTATCGTCAGGCGCTGCGGCAATTGGAGGAGCGGGTGGGCCCCCTCGATTACGCCAAACGCCTCGCGGCCAGCAGCGCCGCAGGCGGACTGCGGATCGTGGCCAGCGGCCTGGTTCCCGAATTGACCGGGGAGGCCGCCAGGCAAGCGGCTCTGGGGGCCGGCGGCCGGGTCATCCGCACCTTCGGCTTTGAGCTGACCCCGGCGGACCGGGAGGAACTGCTGGAATTGCAGCCCGATCTGGTCTTGCTGGCGGGCGGGACCGACGGCGGCAACCGGGAGATCCTGTTGCATAACGCGCGGCTGTTGGCAGAGAGCGGGCTGGCCGCTCCGGTGATCGTCGCCGGCAACCGGGCGGCGGCGCCGGAGGCGGCCGGCCTGCTCGCCGCCGCCGGCAAGCTCGTCTATGAGACTCCCAATGTCCTGCCTCGCCTCGGCGTCCTCAATACCGGTCCGGCCCAACAGCGGATCCGGGAGATTTTTCTGGAGCGGATCATCCGGGCCAAGGGCCTCGATCAAGTGGCGACGATGATTGACGGCATCGTCATGCCGACTCCGGCCGCGGCCCTGCAGGCCGCGGTCTGCCTGGCGGACGGCGCCGGGCCGGAAGCCCCGGGCCTGGGCGATCTGCTGCTGGTTGACGTCGGCGGCGCCACCACCGATGTCCATTCGGTGGCCGAAGGCTTGCCGACCCGGGCCGACGTGACGCTGCGCGGTTTGCCGGAACCGCGGGTCAAACGGACCGTCGAGGGCGATCTGGGGATGCGCTACAGCGCCCCGGCGGTATTGGAGGCGTTCGGGCCGGAACGGTTGGCGCGGCTGTCGGGCTTGACCCCGGCCGAGGTGGAGGAGGGCATCGCTGAGCGCGGGGCGGACCCGAACTACCTGCCCGGAAATCCGGCGGAGTCGACCCTGGATGCGGCGCTCGGTTTCCTGGCGGTGCAGGGGGCGGTGGAGCGTCACGCCGGCCGTTTGGAACAGGTTTTTGCGCCGCAAGGGATGGCGCTGGTCCAGACCGGCAAGGATCTGAGCCGGCTGCGGACGGTGATCGGCACCGGCGGGGTGCTGGTCCACTCGGCCGAACCGCAGCGGATCCTGCGTGGCGCGCTGTATGATCCGGCCGCCGCGGCGGTTCTGAAGCCGCAGGAGCCCCGGTTGTACCTCGACCGGAACTATCTGCTGCCGACCCTGGGCCTGTTGGCCGGGGAGCATCCGCGGGAAGCGTTTCAGTTGCTCAAGGGGGCGCTGGCGGAGGCGGGTCCGGCCCGTTCCGAGGCGGAACGGAGGACGGGTGCCGGGGAGAAGCCGCTCCGGGCGGGAAAAGGATGATGATCTTCATGTAAAATTTCCCCGATGGTGCAGGAGCCGCCGCTCGACGGGTCGAAAAATATAAGTTGAATTAAATTTCTATGATGCATCATGTCCCTAAAGCCGGCCATGATGGAAAAAATAAGGAATTTAATTCAACTTATTACCGCTGTAATAGGATGAAATAAATTCCGTTTTTATTCCATTTGCATTCGGCCTTAGGAATGCAAATCTTATTAAAGAAATTTATTTCATCCTATCCCGGCGAAGCCGGAACCAAAAAGGTAAAAAACAAGCCAATCACGAAATATTCACCAAAATGAGACTTCCTTTTTGGAGGTATAAGAAAATGTCCTCATTACTTGAAAGGTATACCAAACAAATTAGCGGAATTTTATCATGTTTCGACCGAATTACGATTACTGGTACATTGCCAGGAGTC